>JAFMQT010000426.1 GCA_017354515.1 Nocardia sp.
GACGGGTGCTGCCGATGTCGCCGACCGCGCTGACGATCGAGGCCGACGTCTCGGGCCTGGAGGCCGATCCCCGGGTCGGCCGGTGCATTCGCGGGCAGGTGGCGGTGGCGACCACGCCCGGCATCGTGCGCCGGGTGCGGTTGATCCCGCCGGACCCGCCGGCCCGCCCCGAGGCCGTCGCCGCCATCGAGCGGGCCGATGCGGTGGTGCTGGGTCCGGGATCGTGGTTCACCAGCGTGATCCCGCATACGCTGGTCCCCGGCCTGCGCGAGGCGCTGACCCGGACCGAGGGCGTCAAGGTGCTGGTGCTGAATCTGGCCGCCGAGCCGGGGGAGACCGCGGGATTCTCCGCCGAACGTCATCTGCATGTATTGTCCCAGCACGCACCGGATTTCGTGGTCGACCACGTACTGGTCGACTCCGGGTCCGTCCCCGCGGGCAGGGAGCGCGAACATCTGGCAAGAGCTGCCGAACAGTTGCGCGCGCGAGTAACGTTCGCTGATGTCGCCGAGGCGGGGTCGGACCGGCACCATCCTGGAAAGCTTGCCGCCGCGCTGGATCAGGTGATCCGCCAACCTCGGCCGGAACTGGCAGGGATTCGAGTCGAGGGACGGCATCCGGTGGGCCGGGTGCGGTCCGTAGCGGGTGGAAAGGAGCGGGTCTCGTGGCGATGACAGCCGATGTGAAGGACGAGCTGAGCCGTCTGTCCATTGCGCAGGTGAGCGCACGCAAGGCGGAACTGTCGGCGTTGCTGCGGTTCGCCGGCGGTCTGCACATCGTCGGCGGCCGGGTGGTCGTCGAGGCCGAGGTGGATATGGGGGCGATCGCGCGGCGGCTGCGGCGTGAGATCTTCGAGCTCTACGGCTACGGATCCGATGTGCACGTCCTCGGTGCGGGCGGTCTGCGCAAGACCTCACGCTATGTGGTGCGGGTGGCCAAGGAGGGCGAGGCGCTGGCCCGTCAGACCGGGTTGCTGGATGTGCGCGGGCGTCCGGTGCGGGGTCTGCCCGCGCAGGTGGTCGGGGGCAGTATCGGCGATTCGGAGGCGGCCTGGCGCGGTGCGTTCCTGGCGCACGGCTCGCTGACCGAACCGGGCCGGTCCTCGGCCCTGGAGGTGAGCTGCCCGGGCCCGGAGGCCGCGCTGGCGTTGGTCGGGGCCGCGCGCCGGATGGGTATCTCCTCGAAGGCCCGCGAGGTGCGCGGAACCGATCGGGTGGTGGTTCGCGATGGTGAGGCCATCGGCGCGCTGCTGACCCGGATGGGCGCCCAGGACACCAGGCTGACCTGGGAAGAGCGCCGGATGCGGCGCGAGGTGCGCGCCACCGCCAACCGGCTGGCGAATTTCGACGACGCCAATCTGCGCCGGTCGGCACGCGCCGCCGTCGCCGCCGCGGCGCGGGTCGAGCGGGCACTCGAGATCCTCGGTGACGAGGTGCCCGACCATCTGGCCGCCGCCGGCCGGTTGCGGGTTCAACATCGGCAGGCCTCACTGGAGGAACTCGGGCAGCTCGCCGAACCGCCGATGACCAAGGACGCCGTCGCCGGACGTATTCGCCGCCTGCTGTCGATGGCCGATCGGCGCGCCAAGGAACTGGGGGTCGCGGGCACCGAATCGGCGGTCACCGCCGATTTGCTCGAAGACGCGTAAATGGTCCGCCGGGCCGGTGGGACCACCCGTCCGGCGGTGAATCGGTGCCGCTGCCACCGCCTGCTCGGTGGGTGGCCGGTAGGTGCCTGTCGGTCCTGCTGCGGCCGGGCATTAGTGTGGTCCTGGTCGGAACGAATCCGCTGAAAGCTGAGGAGCGAAAACGTGACAGTCCGGGTAGGCATCAACGGCTTCGGCCGTATCGGGCGTAACTTCTTCCGGGCGGTGGAGGCGCAGAAGGCGCTGGGCACCACCGATATCGAGATCGTCGCGGTCAACGACCTCACCGACAACGCGAGTCTGGCCACGCTGCTGAAGTACGACTCGATCCTCGGCCGCCTGCCGCAGGACGTTTCGCTCGACGGCGAGGACACCATCGTGGTCGGGGACCAGCGGATCAAGGCGCTGGCCATCAAGGAGGGTCCGGCCGCGCTGCCGTGGGGCGATCTGGGTGTGGACGTGGTCGTGGAGTCCACCGGCATCTTCACCGACGCCACCAAGGCCAAGGGGCATCTGGCCGCCGGCGCCAAGAAGGTGATCATCTCCGCGCCCGCCAAGGGTGAGGACATCACCATCGTGATGGGCGTCAACGACGACAAGTACGACGGCAGCCAGAACATCATCTCCAACGCCTCGTGCACCACCAACTGCCTGGGCCCGCTGGCGAAGGTCCTGCACGACGAGTTCGGCATCGAGCGTGGCCTGATGACCACGATCCACGCCTACACCCAGGACCAGAACCTGCAGGACGGCCCGCACAGCGATCTGCGCCGTGCCCGGGCCGCCGCGCTGAACATCGTGCCCACCGGCACCGGCGCCGCCAAGGCCATCGGCCTGGTGCTGCCCGAGCTGCTGGGCAAGCTGGACGGCTACGCCCTGCGCGTGCCGGTTCCGACGGGCTCGGTCACCGATCTGACCGCGACGCTCGGCAAGTCGGCCTCCCTCGACGAGATCAACGCCGCCTTCAAGGCCGCCGCCGAGGGCCCTCTGAAGGGCATCCTGAAGTACAACGTCGACCCGATCGTCTCCAGCGACATCGTCACCGATCCGCACTCGTCGATCTACGACGCGCCGCTGACCAAGGTCATCGACGATCAGGTGAAGGTCGTGTCCTGGTACGACAACGAGTGGGGCTACTCCAACCGCCTCGCTGATCTGATCGGCCTCGTCGGCAAGTCGCTGTAATCGCATGGCAGTCAAGACCCTTCAGGATCTGCTGGCCGAGGGAGTCGAGGGCCGGGGCGTACTGGTGCGCTCGGACCTCAACGTCCCGCTCGACAAGGGTGTGATCACCGACGCCGGCCGCATCGTCGCCTCCGCGCCCACTATCAAGGCGCTGGCCGAGGCCGGTGCCAAGGTGGTCGTCACCGCCCATCTGGGCCGCCCCAAGGGTGAGCCGGATCCGGCGTTGTCGCTGGCGCCGGTGGCGGCGAAGCTGTCGGAGGAGCTGGGCCGCAATGTTCAGCTCGCCGGCGATGTGGTGGGCCAGGACGCGCTGGCGCGGTCCGAGGGCCTCACCGACGGCGATGTCCTGCTGCTCGAGAACATCCGCTTCGATCCGCGCGAGACCAGTAAGGACGACGACCAGCGCCGCAAGCTCGCCCGAGCGCTGGTGGAGCTGGTCGGTGAGGACGGCGCGTTCGTCTCCGACGGCTTCGGTGTGGTGCACCGCGAACAGGCCTCGGTCTACGACGTGGCGCAGCTGCTGCCGCACTATGCCGGCACCCTGGTGGCGGCCGAGGTTGATGTGCTTCGCAAGCTGACCTCCGCCACCGAGCGGCCGTACGCGGTGGTGCTCGGCGGTTCCAAGGTGTCGGACAAGCTGGCCGTCATCGAGGCGCTGGCGCCCAAGGTCGACACCCTGGTGATCGGCGGCGGTATGTGCTTCACCTTCCTTGCCGCACAAGGGCTTTCGGTCGGATCCTCGCTGTTGCAGGAGGAGATGGTCGACACCTGCAAGGATCTGCTCGACCGCTACGCCGATGTGATCCACCTCCCGGTCGACATCGTGGTGGCCGACCGGTTCGCCGCCGATGCCGAGTCGAAGACGGTTGCGGCGCAAGAGATTCCCGATGGCTGGATGGGCCTGGACATCGGTCCGGAGTCGGCGAAGCGGTTCGCCGCCCTGCTGACCCAGGCCCGCACGGTGTTCTGGAACGGCCCGATGGGCGTATTCGAATTCGCCGCGTTCGCGCCGGGGACCCGCGCGGTCGCCGAGGCGTTGGGCACTGCCACCACCAAGGGCGCGTTCACGGTGGTCGGCGGCGGCGATTCGGCCGCGGCGGTGCGCACCCTCGGCCTGCCCGAGGACGGCTTCTCGCACATCTCGACCGGTGGTGGCGCATCGCTGGAATATCTGGAGGGCAAACAGCTTCCGGGTATCGCGGTGCTCGAGCAGGAGGCCTGAGCATGGCACGTAAACCGCTGATCGCGGGCAACTGGAAGATGAACCTCAACCACCTCGAGGCCATCGCCCTGGTGCAGAAGATCGCCTTCGCGCTGCCGGACAAGTACTTCGACAAGGTTGATGTCACGGTCATCCCGCCGTTCACCGATATCCGCAGTATCCAGATCCTCATCGAGGGCGACCGGCTGCGGTTGACCTACGGTGC
>JAFMQT010000427.1 GCA_017354515.1 Nocardia sp.
CCGGCGAGCGGGCGTGTCCCCCTCGGGTCGATCCTCCGATTTCGATTGCGGCGCGGAGCTTTCCGCACCGCCGGCCGGCCCGGCCCGCTCGGCGGATTCGGTGCCGGTGGTGTTGCCCTCGCCGGTGACCGGTTTGCCGCCGCGGGTGCGGCGGCGGTTGCGTTTGCGCGGCTGCCGGGCCTCCCGCTCGACGACGACCGCGTCCTTATCGCGTTCGGGTGCGCGGCGCAGCGTTCCGGTGGCGTTCTCCGGAATTCCGAGATCGCTGCGCAGGTGCTCGGAGCGTGAATAGGTCTCCACCGGCTCCGGAATACCCAGTCCCAGTGCGGAATTGATGCTCTCCCAGCGGTGCAGTTCATCCCAGTCGACCAGGGTGACCGCGACGCCGGTGCGCCCGGCCCGGCCGGTGCGCCCGATCCGGTGCACGTAGGTCTTCTCATCCTCCGGGCACTGGTAGTTGACCACGTGGGTGACATCGTCGATGTCGATACCGCGCGCGGCCACATCGGTGGCCACCAGGACGTCGATTTTGCCCTTGCGGAATTTGTCGAGCGCCTTCTCGCGCGCGATCTGACCCAGGTCGCCGTGCACCGCCCCGACCGCGAAACCGCGGTCGGCCAGATCGTCGGCCACCTTCTGCGCGGTGCGCTTGGTCCGGGTGAAGATCATGGTCGCGCCGCGGCTCTCGGCCTGCAGCACCCGCGCGATCAGCTCGCTCTTGTCGAGGGCGTGGGCGCGGTAGACGAACTGCGTGGTCCGGTCGTGCACGGCCGAATCACTGGGCTCCTCGGCCCGGATATGTGTCGGCTTGTGCAGGAACGTACGGGCCAGCGTGATGATCGGCCCCGGCATGGTCGCCGAGAAGAGCATGGTCTGGCGGTTCTGATCGGGAACCATCGACAGGATCCGCTCGATATCGGGCAGGAAGCCCAGGTCGAGCATCTCGTCGGCCTCGTCGAGGACCAGGACCCCGACCTTGCCCAGCACCAGATGCTGCTGTTCGGCCAGATCCAACAGCCGGCCCGGCGTACCGACGACCACATCGACACCCTCGCGCAGCGCCGAGATCTGCGACTGGTAGGGCCGGCCGCCATAGATGGAGGTGACCCGCAGCGCGCGGCCGTTGCCGGCGTCCAGATATTTGGCGGCGTCCTCCAGATCCTGGGTGACCTGGATGCACAGTTCCCGCGTCGGCACGATGACCAGCGCGCGCGGGGTGCCGTCCAGGGTGGTGGTGCCGGAATCGGCGGTGACGATTCGATGCAACAGCGGCACACCGAATCCGAATGTCTTACCCATTCCGGTGCGGGCCTGACCGATCAGGTCGTCACCGGCCAGCGCCAGCGGGAGGGTCAGTTCCTGGATGGCGAATGTGCGTTCGATTCCCTTCTCGCCGAGGGCGCGCACGATGTCGGGGTGCACTCGCAATTCGGCGAAGGTCGGGGCGGTGTGTTCCGGGTCGATTTCCGCGGTCAGCGTGGTGTCGGCCAGTGCGGATTCTTGTTCTACGGTGCTCAGGTTCGTGCCTTCCTCGTATCAATCGCATCTCGCGCGCACGAGGTGGTTCAGTGACCGGGATTCCGGGCCACCACATATCCGGCGGATTCCACCTGCACTCTCGCCACCGAGGACGATGCCCGGCGCGGCGCAAAAGTGGCGCGGATCTGGTGCGCGCACATTTTCCTCGGGCGTCGTCCGTCCCCTGGCGCGCCACGTCGCTCGGCCGGTTTCCGATACCTGCCGGGATATGGCGGCGCGAGACAAAATCTCCGTCGCCCACGTTTATTGTAGCTTGATAGTCCGAGCGGCAGATTTTCGCTATGGCGGCGAATCGCGAGCCAATCCGGTAACCGGTGTGGCACACCGTTATTCATTGCCGATCGAAATAACGCGCCGGGCCGGGCGTGGCCGATACCACACAACTGTGACCGCTCGTGTCGGATATGTTCGACGGGTGAGCAGTATGGCAGACACCGTCGGCGCCGCGGCGCGCAACGCCTGGGCGCTGACCTTCGGGGAGGGCATCGAAGCCCCGGTTCGTACACCCTCGACCGTCCTGTTGCGGCAGCCGCACCGGTTGCTGCGCCGCTACGATCTGGATCCCGGCGGTCCGCAGCCGGTCGACGACACTCCGGTACTGCTGATTCCGCCGCTGGCCGCGCCCGCGAGCTGCTTCGATCTGAGCCCGGATCAGAGCCTGGTCCGCTTCCTGCTCGATATCGGCCGGCGACCCTATCTGGTCGATTACGGCGAGATCGGCTACGCCGACCGCCGGATGGGCTTCCAGGATTGGATCCACGACATCCTGCCGGAGGCCATCGGGCGCGTTTCGGCCGATCGCGACGGTACACCGGTGGATGTGATCGGCTGGTCGCTCGGCGGGATCTTCGCCCTGCTGACCGCCGCCGCCGATGCCGCCCTGCCGATTCGCTCCATCACCGCCGTCGGCGCCCCGATGGACTACAGCCGGGTCAGCGGGGTTCCGCAGGTCCGGGTGCTGGCCCGGCTCGATCGTGGTCGCGCCATGTCGGCCATGATCAGGCTGACCGGCGGTATCCCCGCGCAGATGACCCGGATCGGCTATCGCGCCACCTCCTGGGACCGGGAACTGCGCCGCCCACTGTTCGTGGCGAGCAATCTGGCGAATGCGGATCGGCTCGCCCGGATGGAGGTCATCGACCGGTTCCAGAACGAGATGCCGGGCTATCCCGGCCGCTTCTACGATCAGCTCTGGCGGCGATTCGTGCTGGCCAACGATATCGGCAAGGGTGTGGTGAAGCTCGGTTCCGAACCGATCCGCCTATCCGAGGTGACCGCTCCGGTGCTGCTGATCGGTGGTCCCTCCGATGTCATCGCCCCCGCCGCGGCGGTCGAACGCGGCCTGCGCACCCTGACCGGTGCACGCGAGGTCCGCTACGAAACCGCGCCCGGATCTCACCTGGGCATCCTGATCGAACGCGACACCACCTGGTGCCATATCGACAAGTTCCTGCGCGACCAATCCTGACGCCGGCGGGCGCTGCGTGGTGACACTCCGCTGCCGCCTCCGCGCCCCTGACCCGTTAGGCGGTGTTGTTCGCAGCCTAACGGGGGCGCTGCGTGGTGACACTCCGCTGCCGCCTCCGCGCCCCTGACCCGTTAGGCTGGGGGCATGGGTGCAAATACCTCTGGTGCGCTGGGTGTTTCGACTGAATCCAATCCGCCGATTCCCTCGGACCATTCCGGGGTGACCGATCTGTTCGCGGTACTCGCCTACGGTGAGA
The DNA here is from genome assembly GCA_017354515.1 of Nocardia sp. Lineage (GTDB taxonomy): Bacteria > Actinomycetota > Actinomycetes > Mycobacteriales > Mycobacteriaceae > Nocardia. The sequence goes on from JAFMQT010000427.1 coordinate 3,264, forward strand.
TCTCCGCGTTCTATCGCTTGGCCGAGGAGGCCAGGCTTGCACCGACGCTGCGGGGCAAGGTCGCGGTGGCGAAGATGGCCGCCGCCGAGATGGCCCATTTCGACACCCTGGAGCGGGCGCTCGCCGAGCGCGGCGTCGGTGACGTCTACGGCGCCATGGCGCCGTACGTGCGGGCGCTGGATGCCTATCACGTCTCTACCGACCCCTCGACCTGGCTCGAGTCGATGGTCAAGTTCTACGTCGGCGACGGACTGGCGGCCGACTTCTACGCGGTACTGGCGGACGCGCTGGCGCCGGAGGTGGCCGCGGTGGTGCGCGATGTGCTCGCCGAAACCCACCATTCGGAATTCGTCGTCGACGAGGTGCGGCGCGCGGTCACCGTGAGCCGTTCCGAACGCGACCGGCTCACCCTGTGGGGGCGCCGGCTGCTCGGCGAGGCGATCACCCAGGCGCAGTACGTGATGGCCCAGCGCGACGAACTGACCGAACTGGTCCTGGTCGCCACCGGTGATCTCAACGGCGTCGCGGCGCTGTTCGAGCGGATGCAGAGTTCGCACGCCGAGCGGATGCGGGTGCTGGGCCTGGGCTGAGCGCGGGCGCGTTCGCTGACAGCACAGACCGGCCCATCGTCGCGGTCACCCGGCTGCATTAGCCTGAGCACGACAGCAAGCCTGGACTCTAGGAGGTTGGCCGTGGAGGTCAAGATCGGCATTTCGGATAGCCCGCGGGAACTGGTGATCATCAGTTCGCAGACCCCGGAGGAGGTCGAGGAGCTGGTGTCCGGTGCGCTGGGCGGTTCGGGCGGTGTGCTGTCGCTCGTGGATGAGAAGGGGCGCAAGTACCTGATCCAGGCCGCCAAGATCGCCTACGTCGAGATCGGCACCGCCACCGGCGGCAGAGTCGGATTCGCCGCGGTCTGACAACCGACTCGCGCAATCTGTTGCGGCAGTGAGATAGCCGGCAGTGAGACGAACAGTGGGGGGGGGGGGGG
>JAFMQT010000117.1 GCA_017354515.1 Nocardia sp.
TGCCAGACCACTGAGCCGGTAGCCGTCGCTGCGGTCGAATTCGACCGTTCGACCGACAGCGGCGGCACCCGCACCGGCGCACGCTGTTCAGATGACGACACAACAACCCCGGGGACCAGGCTGGTACCCCGACCCCAGCGGCCGCTCCGACCCGATGTATTGGGACGGTGAACACTGGATTCTTCCGCCGGGTGAGCCCTCGCCGGCGCCCGGAGGAGCAGCTGCCCCGGCGCAGCTCATGCCGTACTCCGGAACTGCTCCCCCGGCGCAGCAGCCCCCTACGTACGCCTACAAGAACCCGGTCCTGTATGCGATCGGCGGCCTGTTCTTCCCGCCGCTCGTCCTGTTCCTCATGGGAGGAGACAGAAAAACGTGCCTGATCATGCTGGGCATCTGGGTGCTGTTTCTGCTCACCGTGTGGATATTCGGCCTGGGAGCGATCTTCGCCCTCACCAATTACATCTGGTCGGTCGTGGCCTGTCACCAGGAGGCTGTCAAGCAGAACCGTGCGCGCGGCTTCGTACCGTAGCTCCGCGCCAGATTCCTTGGGGCCGGGAACCTTAACGTCTATCATCGAGGAGTACCGTTCCGGTCACAAACAGCGGGGTGGATCCTGTCGTGATATCGCGTGTACTGTCCCTGCTGATTTTCGCCTGGCTCGTCGTGGGCACGATCGCCGCTGCGCAACGCGGATACCTCACCCATATGTCCCAGAACTGTACGGATTTCGGAACAATCGCCATGAATATCGTTGCGGGACCGATGAATTACGCGGGCGTCAATCCCAAGCTGGCGCACTGCACTCTCCCGTCGCCGAGCCCATGAGCCACTGTCGGCAACTCGACCACGCGGCACCCGGCACTCCCAGCAGCGGGGATGCCGCATAGTCGGAGTGACCGGGACCGTACAGGAGGCAGGTGCCGCCGGACATGACCGACTACTTCGCCGAGGCAAAGTCGGCGGCACAGGATCTGAAAGCCCCGCGGTTCGCCAGTCCGGGCCTGGTCGCGCTGGTCGCCGCCGTTCGTGACTATGTGATCTACTGCGTGGATCTGATGGGGTCCGGCGAACCCGGTCAGGCACCGGACTTCTCCGCCGAGATCAGCAAGCCCGGCGGCAGCGGGCCCGCACTGCCGCTGACCGGCAACACCTCCGTCATGGCCCGCGGCTACGACAAGAACGTCGATCACCTGCGGGCGGTCGATCAGGATCTGAACTCACGCGATAAGAAGGTGGGCGCGCGAGTCTCCGATGTCGCCGACCTGACACAGAGTACGTGCAAGAAAATCACCGGCCAGGTCCACAGTCTGCGGGATAGGCTCGGTCAGGCGAAATTGAGCGACCCGGACAAGTACAAACCACCGCGATACGACAGCGCCGCCGAGGGCGTACTGATCACCAAGTGCGTGGGCACAATGACGGCCGTGCACGGCGACCTGGCCGATGCCAACGCCCAGATACTGGCCCACGCCCACTCCATCGCCAATGCAACGCCTCCTGCCCTTCGCCCGGGGAAGACGTGGGAAGAATTCCCGGCGGGGTTCGCACCGGTCAAATACGGCTCGAGGATATCGAGCGGCGAACTGGACCATCTGGTCTCCGTCTCGGACGCCCCAGACGCCGCGAAGAAGTCGTTCATCACGGCGGCTTTGCAGCAGGTGGGCGACCCCTATGTGTGGGGCGCAGAGGGGCCGAGGGCCTTCGATTGTTCCGGTCTGGTGCAGTACGCAGCTGAGAAGGCCGGCTTCACCAATATGCCGCGGACTTCGGAGGCACAATATGCCGCGACCCAATCGAATCCGGGACACCTGAGCGTGACTCGTGACGAACTGTCGCAAAATCTTCAGGCCGTCGAACACCAGCTGAAGGCCGGCGACCTGATCTTTCCCGATGCCGAATTCAATAACGGCAGTCCCGGACATGTGATGATCTACATCGGCGACGGACAGGTGGTCGAGGCTCCGCACAGCGGTGATTACGTCAAGTACCTACCGCTATGGCAGGCGGCGCCGGAAGGATTCCATTCGACCCGATTCTGAGTGATGCCACGGCCAGCGGCCCCATCAGGACCGCGGTGCGTATTCCCATCCTCGAGGACCAGCGAGAATCGACTTCGGAGTTCTGATATGAGAGGTGATCCACCATGGATGACAAGCTGAATATTGATCCAGAAGCGCTTCACCGGGTCGCCGGGCAGCATCACCATGCTGCCGCGGCAGTTCGGGAGTACGGCAAAGTTCCGTCGGAGTATCTGGACACATTCCGGAAACGGCATGGAATCATCAACGATGGGATACACGAGGCCCTTGTAGACTTTTACAACTGGCGTACCGGTGCCACCGAGCATCATGCACGGAAACATGAGCGAATCCGCGACAATTTGCACAGCGCATCCGATGCGTTTCCGGACGCTGACCGATCTGGCGGGGACCAGGTGCACCGAACCTAGACGGACACGTAGGCAGCTCACCAGTGTAGAACACAGGTCAGGCCAGTTGAGTACCCGGTGCCGGCGGCGTGATGTTCTTGATCTGCTGCTTGAATTGCTGCTCGATCTTTATGTATCCCTCGACCGTGTCCGATACCGATTTCAGGGAATTTTGGATATGTTTAAGAATGGTGAGTTGGGCTGACGTCGTCAGTTTAGGGTTCGGGTTGATTTCCGCGCCCGTCGGGCTTACGCCCGGGGCGACTGGGGTAGCACGCGGCGGCACAACAACATAAGAGTACGGATTCTTTGCGATTCCTTCTACCTCGTCTTTTGCCTGCGAAACCGTTTGCACAATTTTCCTGCGCGTCGTCCCTGCGTACGTAGGGAAGACGTTCTGTATATCGCCGACAGCCTCGCTTGCCTTATCTATCCGCTCCGATTGCTCCATCATTTCTTCCACCGCTCCGAAATAAGCTCTCTCCACAGCTCCTGAAATGCCCAGTGCCTTCAAGGACTCGGGTGAAATCAGTTCCGGCGATACATCAGCGCGGACTTCAGCGTTCGTGGGGCCCCAATTGGGATCGCCGAAAAATGTATATTGTGCAGCAAAAATGGTGTTCGCATTAACGATTGCATTGGCAACCAGAGTATTTGACCCCAGCGGTACCGGAATTTTTGGAATCTGCCCGTACTCGCTATCATTCGATGTAGGACTCATCGAAATTCTCCTCACTGAAGTATACAAATGATTGAAATGCGTGACGAGCGCGCCGCCGAGGTGGATTGCTCTTCTACAGGTACCAGCGGCGTGGGCGGTCTCAGTAGCCGAGGCTTGCGCAGAAGCGTTGCCCTGAACCGGTTCCCATCATCACCGCGACCATGGACCGATCGGCGAAATGTAGTTCCACTCGGGGTTCGCGGCCCCGCAGCATCGCGTCCTTGGTGCCCTCGGCCCGGACTCCGGCAATATTCTGCCGCGGTACCGCATGAACGAGGAAGGCATCCATCCCGCCGGGGCGTGGGGCACGCAGAATCAGCAACTGGTGGGTGGTGACTCCGACATATGCTCCCGGTCCGAGCGCCTCCGAGCACGCGCGTGTGTATCGGATGAAATGGCCGGCCATACTCTCCCAGCCGCCCGCGAACACCGTCCCGGCGAGCTTCCTACCGGCGGCTTCGGTGAGTTTTTCGGCGCCCTGTTCGGCCAGGGCTCCGATCGGATTCGTCACCCATTTGAGCATCCTGTTGCTCTTCTTGGAAAAGTTGCGCGCGCGGGCCAGACCGTGATGTTGGCCGTCGATAGCGATCTCCAGGCCCGGTGGCGTGGGCTCCACGGTGGATTCGATTTTCAGCAGTGTGCCGAACAGGGTGCTCTCGCCCGGATACCTCAGGTACGGCTGACATATGGCCACGAACCTGTCCTTCAGTCCCGGGTCGGGCTGCGGCGGAGGGCCCGCGGCGAACGGCTGCTGCGGTCCGGGATACGGATACGGAGGCGGCCCGTACCCCGGAGCGGGAGGGGCGCCCGGGGGTGGTGCGGCCGGCGGATAGAACCGCTGCGGCTGGGGCGGGACCATTTGTGGCGGATATCCTTGCCACCCTTGATATTCCATCTATCCGCGTGTCCGATCACTGTCAGGTTCGCCAGGTACTCGGCAATCCTGAAGTGCGTGGTCGACGACCGCAACCCGAATTCTTTCCCCGCCCTGGGAACCAGCGGTGTGTCGATCGGTTATCCCTGCTCGATTTCAACGGTGAATTCGTGACCGCAGATGCGGATGTGGTGACCATCGGCGAGGGTGGCGCTGGGGCGCAGTCGCCGGTTCTCGACGAAGACGCCGTTGGCCGACCGCATATCGGTGATGACGAAACTGCTTCCGGTGTCGATGATTACAGCGTGATGGCGGCTGATGTCGGCGTCATCGAGGACGATGTCATTATCCGGTTGGCGCCCGATTCGGGTCGCTGCGGGCTGTAAAGGGTAGCGTTGCCCGCCGGCGTCGCGCAGGCCCGCGATCGCGGACCGGCGATCGAAGGCGGTGTGCGTGCTGGCGATGGTGACGGCAGCCCTGGTCCGGGCGGCGCGCTCGACGTCCAGGCGCTCCTGGCGCAGGATTCGCGCATGCAGCGCGCAGAGCTGGGGGCTGGGGTCGATTCCGAGGTCCTCCGCCAGCACCGCCTGTAATCGGCGATAGACCGCCAGCGCATCGGATTGACGTCCGGCAACGTAATAGGCGGTGATCAATTGCGCCCACAGTGGTTCGCGGTAGGGATGGTCTCTGATCAGGGCTTCGAGTTCGGCGACGACGGCATCGGCCCGGCCACAAGCTATTTCGGCTTCGGCACGGGCGGTGCGGACCAGCAGGTGGTCCTCGGTGAGCGCGGTGGCGAACGCGTCGACGAAGGCGAAGTCGCGCAGGTCGTCGAGTACCTGCCCACGCCATTGGGTCAGAGCCGCGGACAGATGATTACCGGCCTGTTCGAAGTGCCCGGCCGCCGAGGCTTGAAATCCCGCGGTCTTCGCGCTGATGAAGCGGTCGACATCGCATTCACCATCGGCGACCCTCAGCCGATACCCGGGTGCGACCGCGGCCAACGCCGTGCGCGGATCCGCTCCCGCATCGCTCAGCAGCCGGCGCAGGTTGGAAATGTAGGAGTGGATGCTCGCGCGGGCGGCCGGTGCCGGCGAACCATTCCAGGCGGCGTTGATCAACGACTCCGTACCGACCGGGTGATTGCGGTTGATCAGCAGCACCGCCATCACGGCCCGCTGCTTCGGTGTGCCCAATGCCACCGGCGTGCCGGCGACCGTCATCAGCACCGGCCCCAGCAGACCGAACCCGAGACAAGATGCGCCCATCACACTGCGAACTCTCCCTGGTCGTTATCGAATGCCGGCGTCCTGTCGGGACAAGGCAAGATCCGTTCCGGCTGCCGGGCGGTACCCGTGCCCACCGGATCGGCGCGGGCGAGAGACTCCAACGACCTTCGACGGACCCAGCCCATACCAATATTGGCACGCCCAGGACCTATTCGCGTCGGCCGTATGACCGACACGGTCGGCGTGCGGTCGGTGCCACAATGGATGCAGTCTTTTGCAGAAGGCTCGACCCACGCATACGTGAAAACGGGCGTGGCATAAGCCTTTTCCGCAAGGCGGCTCGATTGATTCGCGCCCAGTCTATTGCGAAGGGACGGGCGATAACGTGATGTCCTCAGCCGGAACAATTATGTCAGCGGGTAGCCCGCGGCGCACGAATCGGCCATTGAGAATCCGCCAAGGTCTCCCCCGCACCCTGTGTCGGCCCGAAAGCAACGACCAAATCCCGGTTCGTCCGTAAAAGAGTTGGAGGACAACATGACTACCGACCTACCGCCCGCAGGCTGGTACCCGGACCCGAGCGGCCGGCCCAGTCCGAGATATTGGGACGGGCACCAATGGCGCCGAGACACCCGGCCGCCGATTCCGCGGGCCCATACTCCGGCACCGCCATCGGCCGGCGAACCCAGACCGCCGGACAGGCCCGCTATGAACGGTGGACCGCAGGGGCCGACCGCGCCGGCATGGTCGGACCAATCGGCCGCACCAACCGTCGTGACAGGCGGGCGAACCGCATCTGCCGATCTCGCGCCGGTCAAGAGAGTGCTCGCGCAACTGCCTGCCACGTCGTGGTTGTTGTTCGGCGGGTTCGTGCTGGTCGTCATCGGAATGTTCTTTCCGTGGGTTACCGTGAGCGCGGCCGAGCTCGGACTATCGGTGAGTGCGTCACCGCCCGGCAGCACCGTGGTCCTCGTGTGCGTGATCGTCGCGGTCGCGGCATGGTTGACGTGGCCCACCATCTCCACCTCGCCGGTGTCGAACAGCCGACGGATCGCACTCACCGTCGCGGTCGGACTGCTCATCGCCCTGATCGTCGCCAACTGGTTCCTCGCCGTCCACGACGAATCCGATGCCAGAGACAGTGGCGTCAGCGTTTCACCGGCGTTCGGGACCTTCGTCTATCTGGTCGGATGCATTGCGATGGCGGTGGGCATATTCCGCGTCTGGAAGCGTAATTCCGTGTGAGGCAGGACATTTGACCAGTTGAGCCGGGCCGGTACGGTCCGGGTCGCGATGAGGGAGGCCGACCCCATGGAGGAGATGACGTTCGGGCGGTACCGGCTGCTCGCGGTAATCGGCGAGGGCGCCATGGGCAGGGTGTACAAGGCCCACGACACCGTGATCGACCGTGATGTCGCCGTCAAGGTGCTGCCCACGGCGTTGGCTCAGGAGCCGGGCTATCGGCAGCGGTTTCGCCGCGAGGCCCACACCGCCGCCCGGTTGACCGAACCGCACATCATTCCGATCTACGACACCGGAGAGGTCGAGGGTCAGCTGTATCTGGTGATGCCGATCGTCGACGGCATCGACGTTCACGGTTTGCTGCGGCGGGACGGCCCGCTGAGCCCACCTCGCGCCGTACATCTGATCGAACAGCTGGCCGCCGCCCTCGACGCCGCCCATATCGCCGGACTGGTACACCGAGATGTCAAACCCTCCAACGCGTTGCTCACCGGTGACGACTTCGCCTACCTGATCGACTTCGGTATCGCCCACGACGCCTCGGCCACCCGGCTCACCAATACCGGCATGATCGTGGGCACCCTGGCCTATATGGCGCCGGAACGGTTCACCGCCGGCACCGCCGACGCCCGCACCGACATCTACGCCCTGACCTGTGTGCTGCACGAATGCCTCACCGGGGCAACACCTTTCCCGGGTGACAGCCTAGAGCAGCAGATCGCCGGTCACCTGACCCTCGACCCACCGAAACCCGCCAGTATCGGCGCCGCGGTCCCTGCCGGATTCGACGAGGTCATCGCGAAGGGCATGGCGAAGAATCCCGATCAGAGGTACCGCACAGCCCACGACCTGGCGGCCGCCGCCCAGCATGCCCTCGCCGCCACCGGATCCCGCGATCTCGGCACCGCGCCGACGGTAGTCACCCCGAGTGACCGCCCCACCGCGGCCGGCGGGGGCGTGGACCAGTTCGCCCCGCCCGACCCCGCGCAACGTCTGGCCGAGGACTGGCCTCCCCCGCAGGTCATCGCGCCACCACAGGACGAACAACGCCCGAATCGGCGGCGGATGTGGCTGTCGGTCGCCGCGGTCGCGCTCCTCGTCGCCGCCGCGCTCACCGTCTACCTGATGCGGCCGATCTCGTTGTCGGAGCACACCGCTCAACAACCCGTCGCGGTGTCGGCCACTCCGGCATCGCAGCCGCAGACAGTCACCGCATCGCCACCGCAGCCGACCACGCAATTATCGACACCGCCGTCGTTCCCGGCAGGTTCGCCGACCGCGCAGACACCGTACGTGCCGCCCCCCACCACTGTCGCCAGTGCGGCCGCTTCGCTGTCGCGGTTTGCCGGGACATGGGCGGGGATGCGACAGCGAGTGGTCGTCGACAGCAGCGGCAGTGGCCGGTTCACCTATATGGACCAGAAGGCGTGCCCGAGCTGTTCGATGGCCGCGATGCCGTACTCCACCGTCAGCTTCGAATTTACCTCCGTCTCAGGCGATACCGCCTCGGGCAGCGTCACCGGAGACTCCGGAACAGGTGGTTACGCGGGGCCGGTCGCAGCAACGTTGACCTCACAATTCGGAGGTCAAACGATCCACCTGAATGTCGGCGGACGCGACGCCGGGCTCTACTGCTCCCCCGCAATCGCCCAGCAGTGCGGTTCCTGAGCAGATCCGTGTGCCGATCGCAGGGATTGGCCCGTCCGCCGGTCTGGTCGGTTCATGACCCGGTCCGGCTGGCGTTGCTGGGTTGTGGCGCTGGGAAATTCGTGGCCTGCGGTGGCCAGCTCGGGTCGTGGGAAATCTGTTGAGAATCCTCCAAGCCGTGCGTCGCAACCTTATGCGGACGCCGGCGGGTCCGGCGGCACACACCGAACAACTCCGGGAAGACAGGACATCGACAATGAATCACCTCGCACTCCAGCAGCCCGCAGGACCACCATCCCAGGCACCGGTCGCCATGACCACCGCCGACCTCGTCGAGATCGAACTAGCTAGGGAGGCAGCCGAATCCGCCGCCGGCACAGGACCGGAGGGGCTGGGTGACAGGTTGTTCGCGAACCTCGATACCGCGATCGCCGACGCATGGCGGGCCGCGCGTTCGGGCGCATTGTGGACCCACGTCGACAAGCACGGTTTCGACCTGGAGCTTTACCGCATTCTGATGTGCCAGATCTACCACTACACGAGCCACAACGCGATCAACCAGGCGGTCGCCGCGTTCGGCGCCAAGCCCTCCCAGCTCGGCTTGTTGCGGTTCGTGCTCGAGCACGCCCGCGAGGAACTGGGACACGAACGGATGGTGCTGCACGACCTGCGTGCCGTCGGCCTGCTCGGCAAGGGCGAGAGCGTCGACAGCGAGCCGCTGCCGGCGACCGATGCCCTGATCGGCTATCTCTACGGCGTGGCGCTGCGCGAAGGACCGATCGCCCGCCTCGGATATTCCTACTGGGCGGAATCTGTATACGAGCACATCTCTCCGCTGCTCATCCGCGCCCGGGAATCGTTGCGCCTCAACGACCGTGAGATGGCCTTCTTCGTTGCCCACGCGGAGATCGATTCGAAGCACGCCGACGAGGTTCGTGAGACCATTCGCAAGGCGGTCACCACCCCGGCCGAGGCTGCCGCGGTGTACCGAGTCGCCACGACGTCGTTGTCGCTGACCCATTGGCTGATGGACCAGGCGTACGCCGAATGGGCACGAGGGCAGGCGAACTCGTGACCGCCGCGATCGTACCGGCCGGGCAGCTGTCGATGGTGATCTGCCGGACGCCGGAGGAACTCGCGCACGCGGCGCGGTTCCGGCACGAGTTGTTCAGGTCGCGCAGCAATCTGTCGTTCGACGAGAATGCCGAGCGCCGCCGAGACGAGGACGCCATACTCGTGAATCTCGTTCTTCGCGATGGTATTCCGGTATCCACCGCCCGCTGCGTCCCGTATCCGTCGCATACATCGCCACTGACCGGGGTGATCGATTCACGTACCTATGGCGCAGATTCCGAGGTCGGTCGCATCGCCGCTGTCGCCGCGCCGGAGAGCGCTGTCTATGCGCTCCTCGCGCTCACTCTCGGTGCGCTGTGGGTTTTGGAGAACAGTGACCGGAAGACCTACATCTCCTATGTGCACCCGAAGCTGGTGGCGGCGTACTTACCGGTGGGTGCAGTCGATACCGGTACCGACTGCGAAATCCCGAACCGGTCCGTGGTGTATCGAATCGTCGTCGGCGCCTACGAAGATTGTGTCCAGCGGGGGCTCGACCTGCTCGGGTTCACCGAGTCACAGGCGCGCGCCGTCATCGGTCGGCAGTCGGCGCCGTCCGGCTCGGCGCAGCCGCACTGTCCTCGAATCATCCAGCACCGAACTCGTCGACCGCACCACGTCGCGGATGACCGACCACCGAATCCTCAACGCCGAGTGTGCGATCCGTCGCCAATTCATCGGCACTAGGCCGGAGTCCGAGGTCTGCGTCTCCCGGTCGTTGAACTTGAATGCGACCGTCGTTCGCCGACCGTGTCGGTCATACGGACGACGCGAACAAGTCGTGGACGTGCCAAAATTGATGCGGGCCAGGGTCCCTCGACGGTCGCTGGAATATGAGAGGACCGCAACGCGTGTAGTAGTGGCCAGACGTGCCCCGCCACGGTGACGCTGCGCTCGCGCATAGTTCGACGCTGCATCGCGTAATTATATTGCGCCGCAATCAATTCGGCGGACACATGTCCCCATTGAGAATCCACCAAGCCCTGCGGCGGAACCTATCCGACACCGGCGACACGACCGGTCCGGATAACGGCCGGCGCCCCGACCGGGGTTCCGCAGAATTCCGGGGTTCTGGAGATCTCGACGGGGTGAATATGCTGGTCATGGACTTGCCCCCTGGATGGAACTGCGTTTTCGCCTAGATA
>JAFMQT010000428.1 GCA_017354515.1 Nocardia sp.
CGGCCGGGCACCGACTTCCGCACGCCAGTGTTCGGCGACCGCGTCGTTCCAGCCGCCCGCCGATCTGCGGGCCACCCGCCGGTCGTTGAAGAGATCGATCTCGTGATCGGCCCGTTCCACCACCTCGGTGGCGGCGGCCAGGCGGCGCAGATCATCGGCGCTCGGTGGGTGCTCGCGATCCCCCGTCAGCCGGTCGGTGAGTTCGTGCAGGGTCGCCCGCAGCGGCTTGGCCTCGCGCACCGCGTCCCGATACCCCGCTTCGAGCCGTCTCGCCTCATCGTCGAAACGCACCACACGCATCGGGTCATAGACCGCGCCCTGATCTTCCAGACGACGGATCGCACGATCGATGTCACCGAGTTCGGTGCCGTGGTGCAGGTAGTGCTCCAGCGCCCGGGCCAGGGTGCGTACCTGGTGATGGCGCTGCTCCAGTTCACGCTCACCGTACTGCTCGTGAGTCGTGAGAGCAGGTGCGTCCATACCGAATTCGCGCTCGACACTGAATCCGGTCTCGTTCTGCAGCTGCCGCAGCGTCTCCGCCAGGCGACCCGCGCGATCGGACGCACCCTCGGAGTCCAGCACATCGATGCTGATGTCGGAGAACCACCGGCGGCGGTAGTCACGGGCTTTCTCGAACCACAGATGCCGCTGGACCACGACCCGCTCCCGCTCGGCGAGCAGCCGGTCCAGCTGGTGCTGGGCGAACTCCCCCGGATCGGCAACGGTGACGTCGTGCTCGCCGCCGACGCGGGCATCGGGATCGGCCGGGTACTCGGGCGCGGTTTCGGCCGGTGTGGCCTCCAGCTCGACCGGATGGCCGCCCGAGCCCAGCTGGAGGTCGGGCTCACGCATATCGGCGATCCAGACCGTGCCGGTGTCATCCACGCGGACCCGCTGGAAAATGAATTCGCCGTCCGTACCGGTCAATTCATCGCGCACGGCGGGCGCGAGCACATGGTCCGGATTGGCGGTCGGGGCCACCACCACGAGCCGGTCGGGCACCTGCCCGTCGCCCGGAATCCGATGGGCGACCTCGTCGGGCCCGGTCGCCGGGAGACCGTCGGGACCGATCCCGTCCCCGGCGAATTCGGAGCGGATGTCGTGGGCGGCCAGCACCGCCAAGTTCATCTTCGCCCGATCGACCTGCGACAGATACGCGTCCTCGTACACCCGCAGCAATCCGAGCAGGGCCGAACCGGCCTCCTCGGTATCGCCGGCCCAGGCCTCGACGGCCTCCCGTTCGGCCAGGAAAGCCCCGAGATCGCGCTGGTCGATGCCGTCGCGGTTCCAGAACTCATCCGCCTGGGCGCGCCGGTCGGCGATCAGTCTCCGCACCGCCTGTTCCAGTTCGCGCGAGGTCATCCGCCCGCGACCGAGCCGGCCGTGCGGCTCGGGCTCGACGTGATACGCGGTGCGCTCCTTCGGCAGCGACTCGATCTGCTGGAAGGCCTCGTTCAAAGAGGCCAGGTTGTCATCCGCCATCTTGCTGAGCTCGGCCACCTCCTGCTGGAGGTTGCGCGCCTTCCACCGCGGCGCGTTGCGGCCGGGCCGGTATTCGCGTTCGGCCCCGATCGGCTCCCAATCACCTGGCCGACGCGGCGCCGCCTGCGCCGGTTCGGGTTCGATCGGGGTGGTGTGCGGGGGTTCGTATTCGCCGACCCAGACGTGGCCGTCGGCATCCAGCCGGACCCGGTAGTAGACCGAGTCATAGCCCTCGCCCAGGTGTATTCGCCGCTCCTGCTCGGGCATTCGTGACTCGGGCGCATCTCCGGAACCGACACCCACCCAGCGGCCACGTTCACCCGCGGCCCCCTCCACCAGCGCACGGTCCGCGGTGCCGAGGCGGAAGCGCCGATAGGACACCCCCGGGATCCGTGGACCTTTGCGCTGGTCCCCGGCCCGCTGCCGCATCACCTCATGCTCGGCCTGCTGCTGCGCGGCGTCGTGGCGCATCGATCGGGTGGCCGCGGCGACCCGGAACCGGTCCACCAGTTCGACCGCGGACCTGCGCCGATCGACGCCGATCCGATCGGGATAGTCGCGGGCCGCGGCGCGCAGCTCGTCCTGGAGTTGGCGGCGGGTGCGCCCGGCCGGGTCGATGCCGAGTTCTTCGGCGATCCGCTCCAATCGGTATCGGGAGACCGTCCGGCGCTCGGCCAGTTCGGTGGCCAGCTCGTGGCCGCGCTGACCGGGTTGGGCCAGGCGGTCACGCAGGGCGTCGGCGACCTGATGGTCGGTGGGCAGTGCGACCCCGAGCCGCCGCGCGCGAGCATTGACGATTAGATCGACCGTGCCCTGGTCGAACTCGTTCAGGAGGCCGTGCAAATCCCGCCGCCGATCGAAAGTGGCCTCACCCGAGTGTATCTCGCGAATGATCGCCTCGCGCAGCAGATCGCGGCGGATCCGAGCGGGATCCACACCGAGCTCGCGTGCGCGGCCGACCATCGCGTTCCAGGCGCGGTCGCGTCGGGCGGTGGCATCGGATAGCTGCCGCAGCGCCTTCCGCAATTCCCGGCCGGTCGGCCGGTGCAGATCGTCCGGGCCGGTGCGGTGCCAATCATCGGCTGCGCCACCCCTATTCGACCAGTCGTGCGGAGGGACGTCCGGCGGTACGCCGCTGCCGGGCGGTTCGCCACCCGCATCGCCGTCGGATGCCGAGGGCACCGGGCTTCGCCGGGAATCGGAGCTGTCCCCGGTTTCGGGTCCGCGCGGATCATGGTGCGCCGCAGTGTGATCGCCTGCCCGCGAATCGGGTTCAACAGCCGTTTCGGATTCAGCGGCATGCGGTTGGGCCGATGCTTCGCGGCGTGCGGTATGCGATTCCGCAACCCCTCCAGGTTCAGCCCCTCCAGGTTCAGCGGCTTCGGGTTCCGCGGCGGTACCGGGTTCGGTGTGGCCGGGGTGCTCCGTACGTGCGGCGGCGTCCTCGCGCTCCTGTTCGGTCAGCATGGCGTCACGTTCGCGGGCGGCCTCCAGGCGCGCGCGCAACTCATCGGCACGCGCTTCGATCAGGTGGTAATCCCGAACCGTCCGCGACAACCCTTCGCGCCGCTCATGGAACCGGAAGATCTCTCGATCGAGCCCGGGACGAATTTCGGTATCGGCATTTGGATCCGGAATACGACGGATCAAATCCTCCAACGCTGTACCGTGTTTGAGAGTATCGGACCGCAATTCATCGCCTCTGAGCCCGAATTCGGCGGCATACCGATCGAGTTCGGCCGCCGCGAGCTCGCGCCGCCGCACCGCGTCGCCCCACTCACGCTGTAGGCGTTCGATATTCCGGTGCCGATTCTCCGGCAGGTCATCCAGCGTGCGCTCGTATCGATCCCGCAATTCGGCCAACGCCCGCAGATCGGCGGCCCGGCGTCCGACCTCACCGCGCATCGTGGCATGGACCTTGGCCAGTTGGTCGGCGCTCAACCGCTCGAATTTGTCGATCCTGCCGTCACGATAGGCCTCGTAGGCCCGGATGAACTGGCGGGGTGTGGCATCGGTCAGATCCAGGCCCAGGAGCCGCGCCCAATCTCGATCCGGTTCGGCGGGAACGGTATCCGGGTCACCCGGGTCGGCAGCGAGGAGCCGGTTGTCGTCGCCGACGATCCGTCCCAGGTGGGCCATCACGTTCGGATCGCGCAGCGGCACCTCACCGTCCACGACACGGGGGTCGACGGCCGGATTCCACCGCAGACCGTCGGTGAACGGATCGGCGTCCCCCAGTGCACGGGCGAAATCGGCTACCGCCTCGCGGGTCGCCGGATCGTCGATCCGCTCGCGGACCAGCGCAGTCAGGTTACGGCCGTCCAGGCCCGTCGGATCCGGCCACGTCCGCAGTCCACCGCGGGGCCGGCGCGGATACACCCGTTCGGGTTCGGCGCCCAGCGCCCGCACCAGCCGGTCGCGGGCCCGCATCGCCGAGCTCGAATTCTCCTGGCGCACGGCGTTGTAATAGTCGGTGAGAGCGTCGATCTGCTGGCGCCGCAATACCCCGCGCGTGCTGGAGTCGGTGACGGCGTCGGCGACCCGCTCCGGCGTCAGCCGCTGGGTGTCATCCTCACCGACCGTCTGAGCAAGCCGGTCCCGGGAACCGGCCAGCCGATGGAACGAGTCGATGGCATCGGTACTTCCGATATCGTCGACGAGCGCCTCGATCCGGATCGCGCGCATGTCGTTCGCGCGCATCTCCCGGTCGATCTGCTCGGCACTGAGCCGGTCGGGGTCCATCCCCAGCGACCGCGCGAGAT
>JAFMQT010000429.1 GCA_017354515.1 Nocardia sp.
TCGAGTTCGCGCAACTCGTCCAGCGTCATTTCACTGACCAGGCCGGTTCCGGAGGCGGTACGGTCCACGGTGCGGTCGTGCACACACACCAGATGACCGTCACGGGTGAGCCGGACATCGCATTCGACGCCGTCCGCGCCCTCGTTCAGGGCCAGTTCGTATGCCGCGAGGGTGTGTTCGGGCAGCGTCCCGGACGCACCCCGATGCGCGACCACGAACGGTCCGCGATTGTCCTGGCTCACTGGGCCATGACCTCCTCCTGCTCTCCGGCCTGCCGCTCCGATACCGGACGCACCGGCTCAATCACCGAAACCGCCGGTCCGGACGCGGGCAACCACCGCTTGGGCCTGCGAATCCGGCCGTGCAGGTCACGCCCGGCACACATCCGCATCACCCAGAGCGTCGCCACCGCGGTCGCCGCCGCGACCAGATCGGTGTAGACCGTGAAGATCACGTCGTTGGCTTGGCCCTGCAGCGTATCGGCACCGCGCATGAACTGCGCGAGGATCACCATCACCCCGTTGAGCGCCCACACCGCCCACCAGATCCGGGCCGCCCGCAGCAGGCGCGGATCACTTCCCAGCCGCCGCACCAATTCGATCAGGAATACGCCCGCCATCACCAGGTTGACCAGCGGAATCACACCGCCACACCACAGCGCGAGCGCCGACCGGGGATCGCTGCGACCGGACTGGGCGTAGGCGTCGCGGCGCGCCCGGATCAGCCAGCCGATCACCCCCACCGCCGTCACCAGGGCACAGATCAGGGCCGCCGCGGCGGTGACATAGACGCTGACATCCGAGATCAGCAGTACCAGCGGGTGGATCAGGCGGCTGCGATTGCGCAGCAGGATCAGATAGCGGCCGAATTCCGCTAGTGCCGAGACAGAGAACAGGATGATCGTGGTGAGCAGCAGTTCGGCAACCCGCCCGACCAGCCAGTCGGTCGCCGCGCTGATGCGCGTCGGCGGCGTCCGCACCTCCTCGCGCCGGTTGTCCACCAGGCCCCAGCGCGGAATCTCGGTATAGCGCGGAGTCGCCGGATCGGCGACGGGAGCGGAGTTCGGGCGCGCGGGCCGGGCGCCGCGGCCCGGGGGCCGAGCCACCCAGCGATAGTTCCGGCGCGCGGGCGGCGCATCGACGGGTGCTGGGGACAGCAGCACGCCGCGGCAGCGCGGACACCAGTGCATGGGTGTACCGCTCACCGCCCACCGTGCCCCGCATCGTGCGCAAGGCTGTACGACCGTACTCACCGGGCTGTTCCCCCTTTCCTCCAGTCGGTAGCTTTCATCCGGGTGATCCGCAGTTCAATCGTCAATAGATCCGGGCCGCAGCAGAATCGCGGTGGTGCCCGCTTCGGCGCCCGGTACAGCGGGGGCCGCGGCGGCTTCGGCGTCCGGCACAGCGGATGCCGCGGCGGTCGCCGGTTCGACGTCGAATGCGGCCGGCAGGGCCTGAACCGGCACCGAGGGAATATCGGAGCTCGTCACGACTCCGATCCTGCCATGTACCCGGAAGCAGCGGGGAGTGCCGGCATCGGATCATGGCGGCGAACATGCGCTCCGTTCCCTCGCCGTTACCCGGTCCGATACCAGGGGCCGAGCCGCCGGATACGTCCCACCCCCAGTTATCCACACAATCCACAACTTCATCCACAGCTTGAGACTTTGCGGACTGGTCGGTTGGTAAGAATAGATCGGGGAGTCCCGGAACAGCGCGGGGGCCGCTCCGGGACTCCCCTCCTCGCCCCGGAGCGACCCCCACCACCGCACGGCGGGCCCCACCCGACCCGGCGACAGTGCTGTCACCAGGGCGGCGAGATCCCGACATTTACTAGGACGGGCCCTATCCCCAATCGGTTCCATCACTTTCGGAAAAAATGAGAAATTTGGCGAGAAATCGGAAATACCGAGCTCGCGGGGATCGGATCGGTAGCCTGAGATCATGGACGCGAGCAGGGCGTTACTCGACGGATTGGATACGGCCGGGCTCAACACCGCGCTGGCCGAGGCGACCTGCCTCGGGCTCACGGTCGACGCCGCTGCCGCACGACTCGGCATCGAACTGGAGGTGCTCACCCTCCCCACCGACGGGCAGTCCGGCGGCGGCCGGGTGCGGTTGTCACTTTCGGGGGTCAGCCGGATCGCGGCATCACTGCGCCGGCAACGCTGGGACGACGTGGAACCGCAGGTCTTCCCGCTCACCCTGGACCAGTTGGGTGAGGCGGTGGCCGGCTTCGGCGGCGGCGCCCTGCACGGCTGGGATTTCATCGATGTCGACGACAGCGGCTGGTCGCTGTGGCGGGAACTGCTGAGCTTCGACACCACCGTCAGCAACCGGATCGCCGCTCACGTCCTGGAGTTCTCACTGCAGGAAGGCGCCGACCCACGCGAACTCGATGTGCGGGTCTGGTTCGAGAACATCACCGTCGGCACACCCGAGGGCCGGCGGATCGAATCCGGCGAATTCATCGCCCGGGCCAAGCGCTGGTGGGCGGCGCACGACTCCTGTGATCCGCGCACGATGCTGCCGGATGTCGCACCGCCCATGTGAGTGCTCCGGCTCCATTCGCGCCGGGTTTGATCGCGGCGCGAATTGAGTTCAGCATGACTGTTTTTCCGCGCCCTGCCGCCATCGGCGGGCACGGGGCCCGCATACCGGCCGAGCGGGCGGTATCGCCCGCCGGAAATTAGGGTGGGGGCCGGACCCGGTTGAATCGAGCGGGTGTACGAATGAAGGTTGGTGTGCTCGACAACACCGGGTACACGCGCCGACATCATGAGGAAGGGACATCGTGGCTGAGTACACGCTGCCAGATCTGGATTACGACTACGGCGCCTTGGAGCCTCACATCTCCGGGCAGATCAACGAGCTTCACCACTCCAAGCACCACGCCACCTACGTCGCGGGCGCGAACACCGCGCTGGAGAAGCTGGAAGCCGCCCGCGAGGCCGGTGACCACGGCGCGATCTTCCTGCTCGAGAAGAATCTCGCCTTCCACCTGGGTGGCCACATCAACCACACGCTGTGGTGGAAGATGCTGTCGCCCAACGGTGGCGACAAGCCGACCGGCGACCTGGCCGCCGCCATCGACGACCAGTTCGGTTCGTTCGACAAGTTCCGCGCGCAGTTCACCGCCGCGGCCAACGGCCTGCAGGGCTCCGGCTGGGCGGTCCTGGGTTACGACCAGCTGAGCCAGAAGCTGCTGACCTTCCAGGTGTACGATCACCAGGCCAACTTCCCGCTGGGCGTCATCCCGCTGCTGCTCGTCGACATGTGGGAGCACGCGTTCTACCTGCAGTACAAGAATGTGAAGGCCGACTTCGTGACGGCCTTCTGGAATGTCGTCAACTGGGCTGATGTCCAGGAGCGTTTCACCAAGGCCACGGCCCAGGCCAAGGGCCTCGTCTTCTGAGCAACCCGCCACCGCGCGACTCAGGCCATACCTCTCGGGTATGGCCTGATTTGCGTTCGCGGGCCGTCACCTGCGGCTTAGCACTCTCTGGTACTTGTGTGCCAGACGCTATCGGGGGCATTCTCGAATACCCCCATTTCACCGCGGGGTATAGGACGGCCGGTGCGGCCGACACCGACGCCGCCCGTGAGCAGGTCGGGAGGCAGAGGCGATGCAGGCGAACAATCCGGTCGGAGTCACGCCGTTCCAAGCCAAGGGATCCCTGTGCGGCTTCCTGATCTCCGGGCGCTGGCCCGACACCACCAAGGAGTGGGCGCAGCTGCTCGCGCTCGCGGTGCGGGTGGCGAGCCTGCCGGGACTGCTCGCGACCACGACGGTATTCGGTGCCCGCGAGGAACTGCCCGATGACCCGCAACCCGATACCGTCGGCCTGGTCATCGCCGAAGGGCCGGTACTCGGCGAACAGGCCATCGAACCGGGACGATTCGCCGAACCCCTCCCGCCGGCACTGATGATGTTGCATCCCCCCTCGGAGACCAATCCGAGCCTGCCCGAATGCGCCGGCGCCGCATCGGGCTGCGTGCTGCTGCCGGGCCTGCCCCATCTGGGACTGGCACACCGTGCGGCGTGGGTGGAGGCCGAACTCGACGGGACCGTGACATCGATGGTCAGCCGGGTCGGAATCGATCCGATCTCCGACCCCGACACCGCCGTCCTGGCCATGCTGCTCACCGCCTGATGGGACGGGGCCGGAGGCGGCAGCGCAGCGTCACCACGAAGGCCACCCCATCAGGCGCCCAATGACACCGCCTGA
>JAFMQT010000008.1 GCA_017354515.1 Nocardia sp.
CGATCGAAGCGAGCTCGGGAGTCTTGGCCTTGCGCTCACCGGAGATGATTCGCGACAGAGTCGACTGGGAGATTCCCGTCTCGGCCGCAAGGTCTCGCTGAGTTAGCTCAACCTGGTCGAGCACACGCTGAATCCGATCTCCAACTGTGGCAGACACGAGGCACCCCCTTGAATCAAGATGTTCGGCTTGATTCAAGCCTACCCTCACAGACCGCGGGAGACCAGCTGCCGACAATGCGGCTGGAGCTACGCCTATCGAATTATCGGCCTAACCCGCGTTCTCGGGGCGGTCGGCGAGTCCGAGGCGCAGGTGTTCGCTGTGGTAGACGGCCTCGTCGAGCAGTTGCGCGACATGGTTGTCGTAGAGGCTGTAGACAATGCTGCGGCCGGCTCGGGTGCCGGTGACCAGGCCGAGGTTACGCAGCAGCCGAAGCTGGTGAGATACCGCAGACTGCTCCATGCCGACGGCCTCGGCGAGCTCGGAGACCGGGTGCGGGCCGCGCCGGAGTTCGGTGAGGATCAACAACCGGCTCGGGGTGGCCAGGGCTTGCAGCGTGGTGGCCACGTGCGCGGCCGCATCGGCATCCAAGCGCGCAACCGGCCGATCACGGCCTTCGACCCCATGTCCCATACGCAGGGAGTCTAGCCCACCGGATTACATGAATACCTCTTCATATATTCTGTTATCGTCGTGCGATCGTTCTCGCTGTCGATGGAGGTACCTGGTGGTTTGGTCCACTGCCACGCCCGCCCGGTCCGCGGTCGCATCCGTGGTGGCGCCGGTGCGGCGGACCGGTGTGTTCGCGCTACCGGAAATGCGTTGGGCCGCAGCGGCTCTGGCATTGTTCCTGCTGGGGTTGGCGGCGCAGTGGCTGGGCGCCGCGGCCTGGTTGTGGTGGGCGTTGTATCTGGCTTGCTATGTGACCGGCGGCTGGGAGCCGGGACTGGCCGGACTGCGGGCCTTGCGGGTCAAGACCCTCGACGTCGATTTGCTGATGGTGGTCGCCGCGATCGGGGCGGCGGCGATCGGGCAGGTGCTCGACGGCGCGCTGCTGATCGTCATCTTCGCCACCTCGGGCGCACTGGAAGCACTGGCGACCGCCCGGACCGAGGACTCGGTGCGCGGATTGCTCGACCTGGCCCCCGACACCGCGACCCGGCTCACCACCGACGGCGACGAACAGCCGATCAAGGCCGCCGACCTGCAGGTAGGCGACGTGATCCTGGTACGTCCCGGTGAGCGGATCGCCGCCGACGGCTCGGTCCTGGCCGGGGCCAGCGAGGTCGATCAAGCCACCATCACCGGCGAATCGATGCCGGTGGACAAGTCCGCCGGTGACGAGGTGTTCGCCGGCACCCTCAACGGCACCGGCGCACTGCGCGTGCGGGTGGATCGCCGCGCCGAGGACTCGGTCGTGGCCAGGATCGCCGCGCTGGTCGAGGAAGCCGGCCGGACCAAGGCCACGACCCAGTTGTTCATCGAGAAGGTCGAGCAGCGTTACTCCGTCGGCATGGTCGCATTCACGGTGGCGGTGTTCGCCGTCCCACTGCTGTTCGGTGCCGGCGTGCGAACCTCGCTACTGCGTGCGATGACGTTCATGATCGTCGCCTCCCCCTGCGCGGTCGTCCTCGCCACCATGCCCCCGCTACTGGCCGCGATCGCCACCGCGGGCCGCCACGGGGTACTGGTGAAATCCGCGGTCGTGATGGAACAACTCGGCACCACCACCCGGGTCGCGTTCGATAAGACCGGAACCCTCACCCGCGGCACCCCCGAAGTCGCCGACATCCGGCCCCTGCCCGGCAGTGCGTTCACCGAGGACCAGATCCTGCGCCTGGCCGCCGCTGCCGAATACCCCAGCGAACATCCCCTGGCCGCCGCGATCGTGCGCGCCGCTCGCCGCGCCGACCTGGCGCTACCGGTCGCCGACGAGTTCACCGCCCAACTCGGCCAAGGTGTTTCGGCACGGATCGACGGACGACTCATCCGGGTGGGTTCCCCCACCGCCCTACTGGACACCACGACAGCGCAGAGCACCGAGGTCGTCGAGCAACTGCACCAGCAAGGACGTACCGCCGTGGTCGTGCTGTGTGAGAGCACACCCGTTGCGGTACTGGGCATTACCGACCAAGTGCGACCCGAGGCCGCCGCGACCATCACCGCCGTCACCGAATTGACCGGTGCGACACCACTATTGATGACCGGGGACAATCGCGCCACCGCGACCCGCCTGGCCGGGCGCGTCGGTATCACCGACATCCGGGCCCGGAATACTGCCCCAAGACAAGGTCGCCGTCGTCCGCGAACTCGAGGCAGCGGGCGAGCGAGTGACCGTAGTCGGTGACGGCATCAACGACGCCCCCGCGCTGGCCGCCGCGCAGACCGGAATCGCCATGGGCGGAACAGGATCCGACCTCACCCTGCAGACCGCCGACGCGGTCGTGGTCCGCGACGACCTGACCACCATCCCCGCCGTGATCGCACTGTCGCGGCGCGCGCGACGGATCGTGGTCGCCAACCTCACCATCGCCGCAACGTTCATCACCGTTCTGGTCGTCTGGGACCTGGTCGGACACCTACCACTCCCCTTGGGCGTCGCCGGGCA
The DNA here is from genome assembly GCA_017354515.1 of Nocardia sp. Lineage (GTDB taxonomy): Bacteria > Actinomycetota > Actinomycetes > Mycobacteriales > Mycobacteriaceae > Nocardia. The sequence goes on from JAFMQT010000008.1 coordinate 2,607, forward strand.
CGAAGGTTCGACCGTGATCGTCGGACTCAACGGCTTGCGCTTGCTCGCCGGACGAGCCTGGAACCGGGCGGCCCGGATCAGACCTACAGCGTAGCTGCTATCCGCGCTTGGCCATCTGCGCTGCGCGCTCGGCGGCGTGGAACTCCCATGGGGGCGTGGGCAATACGTCACCGGTCTCGAGCAGCGTCTTGAGATTCGCCAGCACCGTCGGCCAACCCTGCCCGATCGCTTCCCGATCAGCGGCCGACCGGAACCGCGATTGAGTCAGGGTGAGCTTCGTGATGTCCCGGTACTGCTCGATCTCGAACGTCACGATGCTCTGCGCGGAGACCGGGTCCTCGGCCTGCGCCGGCTCGCCGAAACCGAACGACAGCCGGCGCGGCCGGTCGACCTCGATGACGGTTCCGGCCGCGTCGGCGACACCGGACCCATCGACCCGGACGTGATCGACGCGGTTGCCGACCCGCCACTGCGACACCTGGGCGTGACCCCAGAACTTTCCGGTGATCTCCGGGTCGGTCAGGGCGTTCCACACTTGCTCGGCCGTGGCATGGATGTAGGTCGTGTAGACGTAGTCGGGAATTGCCTGTGACTGGGACGGCTCGGTCATCGCGTTCTCCTCCGCGCGGTTCTTGATCCCTTCGAGCATCGCGAGCTGCGACTGTTCGAACTTCCGGATCCAGCGGGTCTGAATCCGGTGGATCGGTACTGGGTTCAGGTAGTGGAGTTTGCGGCGGCCATCGCGTACCGAGGTCACCAGATTCGCGGCCGCGAGCAGTTCGAGGTGCTGGCTGACGGTTTGACGGCGCAAGTCAAGGCCCTCGCAGAGTTCACCGAGGGTCAGCCCCGCGCGCTCATGAAGCATGTCCAGCAGGCGTCGCCGGCCGGGGTCGGCCAGCGCCTTGAACACCATGTCCGCATCCACGCCTCCATTATGCAGGTAATTACCTGCATAATCTAGCGGGGTCGCCCGCTAACGCGGCTTCTTGCCCGCGACGACCTCGCCGGCGTACTCGGCGTAGAAGGGCACGTAGCCCTCGGCACGGCCGGACAGCACATACAGCGGGTCACTGACCTCGGAACCGTAGGCCTGCTTGCGCAATTCGACCTTCTGATTCTTGAATGTCGACGTGCGCGCGAGCGATCCGACGATCCGAACGAACAGTGGCATGGCGTAGGACGGCAGACCGTCGTACACCGCGGCGGCCAGCGCCTTGCCGTCGAACGAGGCGCCCTCCTTCAGTCTGATGGCCGCCATCCCGGCGCGGCCGCCCGCACCCGGGACCTCGACGCCGAAAACCGTTGCCTCCTCGACCTGTTCGTCATTCGCGAGCGCGGCCTCGACCTGGGTGGTGGCGACGTTCTCGCCCTTCCAGCGGAAGGTGTCGCCGAGGCGGTCGGCGAACGCCGCGTGCCCGAAGCCCTGCGAGCGCATCAGGTCGCCGGTGTTGAACCAGCAGTCGCCGTCGGTGAAGGCGTTGCGCACCAACTTCTTTTCGGTGGCCTCGGGATCGGTGTAGCCGTCGAACGGCCGGAAGTCGCTGACCTTGGACAGCAGCAGACCCGGCTGCCCATGCTCGACCCGGTGAAGGCGGCCGTCGGGGCCGCGCACCGGTTCGCCGGTGTCGATGTCGTATTCCACGTAGGCCACCGGCGTCGGGCAGATACCCGTCGACCGCGGGATATTCAGCGCATTGACGAACAGGGTGTTGCCCTCGCTGGCCCCATAGAACTCACAGACCCGGCCGATGCCGAAACGCCGGGTGAACTCATCCCAGATCTCCGGACGCAGGCCGTTACCGACGATCGCCCGCACCCGGTGCGCGCGATCGGTCGGCTTGGGCGGCTGGTTTAGCAGATAGCCGCAGATCTCGCCGATGTAGACGAACGCGGTCGCCCGGGCCGCGACGATCTGGTCCCAGAACCGTGACGCGGAGAACGACTCCCCCACCGCCAGTGCGGCTCCCGAGCTCAGCACCGAACCCACCGCGATGGTCAGCGCGTTGTTGTGATACAGCGGCAGGCAGCAGTACAGCACATCGTCGCCGCGCAACCGCAACCCCAGGCCGCCGAACGCCCCGAGCGCCCGCAACCAGCGGTAGTGGGTCATCACGCTGGCTTTCGGCAATCCCGTTGTGCCCGAGGTGAAGATGAGGAACGCCCTGTCCTTGGCCAGTACCGCGCCAGTGGTCGCGGGGTTGACCGAGGGCGCGTCCGACGCCAACCGCTCCAGCTCCTCGACGGTCAGCAAGTCGGTTGTGGCGGCGCCGCTTTCACTGATGGCAGGCACCAGGTCCGGTTCGGCGACGATCACCGTCGCGTCCAGCAGCCCGATGCTGTGCGCCAGCACATGTCCGCGCTGGTGGTAGTTGAGCATGCCCGCGACCCCGCCGCATTTGACGATGGCGAGCATCAACAGCACCGCGTTCGGCGAGTTGCGCACCATCGCACCGACCACATCACCATGCCCCACACCGCGTGAACTCAGCACTGCCGCATAGCGATTGACGGTCTCGTTGGCCTGCTTGTACGTGATGTCCTGATCACCGAACCGAAGGAAGACGCGATCACCGTACTGTGCGGCGCGCTGCTGGAACAGCTTGCCGATCGAAGTCTTGGACGACGGCAGCGCCGTGAAACCGGTCGCCACGCCACGAACGATGGTCGGTGCGTCGCGCACGAAACCCGGCAACCGCACCGCGATATCCAGCAAACTTACGCCGGCGCGCGAGCTGTCATATGCCATCTCATCTCCTACCTCGAGTCGAGTTCAGCGCTTCGCGCTCTCCGACAGCTTCGACGGATTGGGACGGCCCAGTGCGGTGTTCAGGCGACAGGCGCCACCGAGGCCGTGGAACAGCGTACTTCGCTGGAGCATGGTCAGTGAGTGTGTGGCCAGTTGGCCGCCCTAGCCGAACCGCTCCCATGCCGACTGGCGCCGCATGCCGAGCGCATCGCCGATGCGGTCCCACGACAGTCCGCGGCGGCGAGCCTCGCCAACCCACCCACGAAGGTCGTCGTCGACCTGATGACGCACCACCTCGATCCGGGGAAGATGCGCGAGCAGACCTTCGTCGTCGACGCTCTCCCAGACCTTGATGTCCTTACGGTCACGTCCGGGCTGATCGGGCACGATCTCGCGCTTGTGCTCGATGACCTCGGTGCACAGCACGACGCATTCATCGCAAATGAACACGCCTGGCCCTGCGACCAGGGTGTCCACCGCCTCGGCCGAGCGGCTACAGAAGGAGCAATGCGACGCGATCGGGGGCGCAGTGATGTTTCGCAACTTCGTGTCAGGATTCACCTGACACAGAGTAGTGCGTCAGGGCATTCCTGACAAGTAGCGACACATCGCTCAGGTCGGGCACGGAAGAGTCAGTCGAGGGCGCGGATGAGGCGGGCCACCGCGTCGTCGGCGCGGTCGGCGTCTCCGCAGGCGATCAGGTCCAGCATCGCGCCGCGCAGGCCGGCCAGGGCGAGGGTGCGCTGGGCCTCACCGTCCGGGGTGGGCCGGATCTCGGCCGGTTGAGCCCGGGCGAAGATCGCCAGCCAGTCGGTCACGCTGGTCCGCGCGAAATCGCCCCACGGACCGTCGGGGTCGGTCAGCGAACGTCCGTACGCCTCCACCCAGAGCCTGAGCACCGCAGCGTGTTTCGGAGTGCTGAGCCACTTCCAAACCTGTCGCACCGTATCGCCGAGATCGCCGGCTCCGCGACACTGCTCGAGCACGGCGAGTTCGTCACGGCGTGCGCGTTCGAGCAGGCGGCGCACGAGACCGTCCTTGCTGCCGAAAAGAAAAAGCAGCACCCGCGGACTGGACCCGATCGCCGAGGCAAGAGGCCGCAGCGACAAATCGCTCAGCCCGTACTCGAGAACATAGGCGTATGCCGCCTCCACCAGCTCCAGTTCACGCGCCGAGGGGGTTGTCGTCGCCGTGGCCATGCACCTACTATCACACACTGAAACAGTCGTGTCAGTTGCGAGGAGCCAGGGCATGCCCGTCAGCATCCGCGAACTCGGCCGGCCCGGCGATCTCGGCTGGGTGGTGATGGCCAACGGTGAGATCTACGCCCGCGAGTACGACTGGGATGCGAGCTACGAACAGCTCGTCGCCGGCATCGTCGGCGACTTCGCCAGGTGCCGTGACCCGGATCGAGAGCAGGCCTGGATCGCCGAGCTGGACGGGGAGCGGGTCGGCACCGTCTTCTGTGTCGCCGACCAGGACACCCGCAACGCTCGCCTGCGGATACTCCTCGTCGAACCCGAGACCCGCGGCCACGGCGTCGGTCGGGCGCTGGTGCACACATGCGTCGGCTTCGCCCGCGACGCCGGTTATCCGGGTGTGGTGTTGTGGACCAACACGGTGCTCACCGCCGCTCGCCGGATCTATGAGTCGTTCGGATTCAACCTGGTCGAGGAGGATTCCCACCACAGTTTCGGCCACGATCTGGTCGGCCAGACCTGGAGACTCCGGCTGTGAGCGCCGCACTGGTCCGCGTGGCGCGGTTGTCGTGAATCAACTCCCGAACGATTGACAATTTAAAGTGCGGTTGAGTATAACAAGTCGTCGGGAGGTTCGTGATGTCGAATATGCCGAGCCCGGAGCCCGCGGGCGTACGTCCGTCATGGGTTGACGATGAGTTGTTCCCCTTCGACAGCCGCTTCGTGGAGCTGGACGGGAACGTCGTGCACTACATCGACGAGGGGGCGGGGCCGATTCTGCTGATGTTGCACGGCAATCCGACGTGGTCGTTCGAGTACCGCTCGCTCATCGGCTCCCTATCCGACAGGTTCCGCTGTATCGCCCTGGACTATCCCGGGTTCGGCCTGTCAGCCGCCGCACCCGGGTACCGCTACCGGCCCGATGAACATGCCGCCGTGGTCGCGGCGTTCATCGATCGCTTGGATCTGTCGCAGGTGACCCTGCTGGCGCACGACTGGGGCGGGCCGATCGGCTTGCACGCCGCCGAGCAGCGACCCGACAGGTTCCACCGCCTCGTCCTGACCAATACCTGGGCCTGGCCGATGAACGGCGACCTGCGCGTCGAGGCGGCCTCCCGCCTCATGGGCGGACTCCTCGGACGCCAGCTGATCAGACGGTTCAACCTGTTCGTCAACGCGTTCATCCCGATCGGGCACCGCCGCAGGAAGGTGTCGGCGGCGGAGATGGCGCATTACCGTGCGGCACTCGCAACGCCGGATCGTCGCCAGGCCTGCGCCGTCATGCCGGGCGCCATCCTGGGATCCCGCGCGTTCCTGGCCGAGGTCGAAAATCGGCTGACGGTACTCGCGAAGCTCCCCGTGCTGATTGTGTGGGCGGACGCCGACGTCGCATTCGGCGGCAAGGAACTCCGACGCTGGGAAGCGACGTTCCCGAACCACACGACCGTGGTGCTGCCCGGAGTCGGGCACTATGTGGCCTCGGACGCCCCCGAGCAGCTGAGCGCCGCGATCAGGTCGTGGTGGGCCGAGCCCGCGACTGGGACCAACGCCTCAGACGACGGCACAGACTGAGACGCCTCGCGTATCCGACATGACCCCGCGCAGATCTGGACGATCTCGAGCCCCTGCGTGAAATCGTGCGCGGCACCCCGTCGTAGGGGTCGTCGCCCTAGTCGTCGATCACGCTAGGATGCTGATACAAGCCGAGATCGACTGTCATCAACAAGTTCTCGACAATGTCGACCGCTCCACCAGGCGCGGAGCCAGGTCAAAGCTGCTGCACCTTACGTGCGATTCATCCCGCGCAGGAAGGCAAACCAGCGCGATTGCAGGAAATGCTTACGCCACTACACTATCCGCGCTTCCGCCGAGTGTGGAGTGGGCAGCTGGTCAACATCCTCGGCGACGCGGTCTACAGCGTCGCGATCCCGCTGTTCCTACTCCCCCGAGCCGACGCCGCCGCGACAATCGGCACGGTGATGGCGGCCGCGGCACTCGGTGGTGTCGTGGCGCTACTGGTCTCCGGCGCGTTGGCTGATCGGCACCGCCGCAGTCGAATCATCGTCGCCGCAGACCTCATCCGGGCAATCGGTCTGATCGCGATCATCGCGCTCGGGGTTCACGCACCCGTGTACGCGTTGATCGCCTGCTCCGCCGTCATGGGTGTCGGCAGCGGCCTGTATCGACCGGCATATATGGCACTGCTCCCGACGTTGGTCGCCGACGAGGCAATGCCCGGCGTGAATGCCGTGCGCACCCTCACCGGCCGGCTGTCGATCATCATCGGGAGCCTGATCGCCGGCGCGCTGACAACATGGCTTGCTCCGCGGAGCGTATTGCTCGTCGACCTGGCCAGCTTCGCGGTCAGCGTCGTGACGCTCCTCGGGTTGGGTGAACAGCGGCCGCAAGCTCGTGGCCGGCGAACCCTTCTGACCGACGTTGCGGGCGGCTTCCGGTACATCGGACGGCACCGATGGATGTTGGCGATCATGCTGCAAGGCACAGCGCAAATCGCCTTCGTCGCCGGCGCGGTCGCTGTGTGCCTGCCGCTGCTGGTCGGGCGGCACGGCATCTGGTACGGACTGACCGTCGTGGCCGAAGCTCTTGGAGCGATCGTCGGCACCACTATCCTCGCGCCCCGCAAACCTGCCCTCCCCGGCGTGGTCGCGATGCTCGCCCTGCTGTGCCAGGTACCGCAACTGATCGCGATCGCACTGCACGCACCGGCCTCGGTGATAGCGATCCTGTCGGCAGGCGCGGGCTTCGGCCTGTCAGTTTTCGCAGTGTTGTGGATCGGTGGGCTGCAAAGCCAGGTCGCACCAAACCAATTGGGGCGCGTTTTCGCGATGGATCAACTGACCGCGACCGGGCTCAGTCCGGTCGGGCTCGCGGTGGCCGGCTGGGCCATCGCCGCAATGGGAATCGAACCGACCGCATGGACCGCCCTGGGGGTGCTGGTCGTTTCCGTGCTGGCGGTGCTGCCGGTCCGGGGTGTCGCGACATTGTCCTCCGGAGACACGAACGTCATCATGGACGCCTCCGGCCTGACTCGCTGACCAGCTGGTCAGCCGAACCGAAGGCCCACATGTCGGTAGCCATGGTTACGGTGGGCGCTCATGACGGCTTCCACGGAAAACAGTTCGGACCAGGTGATGGCAGCGGTCGGCGAGGCAATCATGATGGGTCGTGGCGAGGACACCGCCCGGGCCCGCGCGCGGCTGGTCGCGCTGTGGGAACAGGTGGGCGTGACCGGAGATCCGTTGCACCGGTGCACGATCGGCCATTACCTCGCGGACCTGTGCGAGGACGCGGCCGAGGCATTGACATGGGATGTGCGTGCCTTGGATGCGGCCGGCGCGTTGACCGACGATCGGGCCCAGGCGCACCATGCCTCGTTGAGCGTGGCCGGGTTCTACCCCTCACTGCACCTCAATCTTGCCGACAACTACCGCCGGCTCGGCTCGTTCGCCGCTGCGGAACGGCATCTGGCGGAGGCGAGGCGACGGCTGGACGTCCTCGCCGACGACGCCTACGGCCAGGGCGTACGGGCCGGTGTCGACCACGTCGCCACGGCCCTGGCCGCCGGATCGACCGAACGACTGCCGAGCCACTGAAGTGCCAGCGCCCCCTGGGTGCCGGTATATCTCAACCATTGATGACCCACCGAGCGAACGCCGCAGGCGCACAACCGCTCTCATTCGGAGCAGATCCGCCGGCTGAATCGGTGACGGACCTGGCAGCGCGATCACCGATCAGTGGACGGCCAGCGGGCGGGCTCGGCCGGCCAGATACAGCGAGATGGGGGTGGGCAGGGGGAACATTCCGATGTCCAGGCCCGAAACGTCGAAGCCGGCTGCTGCCAGCGAGTCATTGGTGCGCCGGTTCGGGTGACAGCCATCGGCCAGGTAGCACCACGGCGACTCCGCCAGGTCCTGGATACGTCCGAGCCGGGTGCCGTCGGCGGCCCGAATATGCTCGAGCACAAGCAGTTCGCCTTCCGGCCGCAACACTCTGCGGAACTCGGTGAGGGCGGCCGCGACATCGTTGACACTGCACAGCAGAAATGGCGAGAGCACGGTGTCGAAGGTGTGGTCGGCGAACGGCAGCTCTTCGGCGACACCGTCGATCAGGTTCAGTTCGACACCGAGCTTGCGCGCGCGGCGCGCGGCCACCCGCCGCATCACCGTGTTCGGCTCCACAGCGGTCACCGTGGTGACCGCCGCCGGTAGGTATCGCAGGTCATGGCCGGGGCCCAGCCCGACGATCAGCAGATCACCGCGCGCGGACGACAGCAGCCCGGAACGCACCGGCCGAACCAGGACGGGCTCGGCGCCGCTCATCAGCATGCTGTACCACACCGCGAAAAACGGGCTCGGCATCGCTCGACCTCCTCCGCCTACTCCCGGCCATACCTGCCATCTCCAGCATGCACCCGCAACCGGTGTGCGGGCACGGACGGAATCTCGGCGCTACGAGGCCTGTGACAGATTCCGGCAGCGCGCGCTGCTTGACCGCACCGGCGGCGATCGGCAAACTGTCGCGGTGCGAAGTTCCGTGATCGTTGCCATTTTTGTCGCGGCACTCGGCGTGGCATCGGTCGCGGTCGCGGACGGCCGCTTCGGGAGCTCGGTGGCCGGGCATCGAGATACCTTGTCGGCCAATGCCATCGGCGAACCCGGCCCGCGCCGTCTGCCCCCGCCCACCACTGCGGGCGCGGAACCGACCCTGGCGGTCGTCGGCGCGTCGATCGCCGCGGGCACCGGCGCACCCGGACCGGAACAGGCCTGGCCCGCCTTGCTGGCCAAGGCAATCGGATGGAAGGTCGCGGTGAGCGCCGACCCCGGCGCCGGATATCTGGCGCTGGGCCAGCACCGCCGCGGGCCGATCCGCCGGCTGATGGACGGCCTCGACCTGAAGCGGCTGCATCCGGCGATGGTGCTGGTGGAGGCCGGCTACAACGACATCGCCTGGCCGACCTCGGTGGTGAACGCCGCGGTCCAGGACTCGATCCGCGAGATCCGTACCGAGTCACCGACCTCATCGATCGGTCTGATCACCGTGTTCCCACACGGTGACCGGCCCACCCCGGAGATGTCGGATACCGACACCACCATCGTCGCGGCGGCGCGATCCATCGATCCGGGCGTATATGTGTTCGACCCGCTGGCTATGCACTGGGACTTCCCGAGACTTCCCGATCGGTTGCACCCCGATCAGCTCGGTCACCAGTGGATCGCCGATCGTCTGACCACGGAATTCCGGACGATGGGCATTGCCCGGCAAGGCCGGCCCGGCCCCTGACGCACCCGGTCAGGCAGTCGGTCAACATCGAGAGCAGGCAGGATCTGGTGGCGCTTTATCAATCGGCGGGGGATCACACCGGGGAGCAGGCGGCGGCACCACCCGCTGCCGCCCCACCTGAACGCATCGCACGCCCGTATCTGCACCAGATGGATCTGTTCCGGGTCGTCACCTTCGCCTGTGTGGTCGGCTCGCACGTGGTGGCCGGCACCACCGCGCCGCCCAATGTGACCGCGAACGCCGCCTTACTGCTACTGCACTACACCCGGCTCGGCTTCTTCTCGGTGACCGGGTTCCTGCTCGTGTATCAGTACGCGCACCGGCCGTTCACGGCCGGACAGTTCTGGCGGCGACGTTTCGGCGCGGTCGGAATCCCCTATCTGGCGTGGTCGGTGCTGTACTGGGCGTTCTCGCTCGTGCTGGAGTGGGTCCATCAGTTGCCGGGCGGTGAGACGCCGCGGGGCGCGCTGTGGCGATTGGTGTGCGAACTGGTGGCGGGCACCGGCTGGTATCAGCTCTATTTCCTGCTGGTCACCCTGCAGGTGTATTTGCTGTTTCCGGCGTTGGCGCGGCTGTTGCGGGCCACCGTGGGCCGGCATCGGTGGGTGCTGGCCGGTAGCGGCGCGCTGCACCTGGTGTGCATGTGGGTGCTGATGCACCCGCCGATGATGAGCGGAACGACGGCCAATATCTGGGGCCACGTCGTGTCGATGATTCTTCCGTACCAGTTCTACACCGTGCTCGGTGCGCTGGCCGCCTGGCACATCGACACCATTCGCGCAGTCGTCGACCGTTACGGCGCCGCGCTGATCGCGCTCGCGGTGGCGGGGGTCGCCTTCGCCGAGTGGGAGTACCTGCGGGCACTGCATCACGGTCTGCCGCCCTGGGACGGCACGAACGTGTTCCAACCCCATCTGACGATCACCTATATCGCCATCATCGTCGGGCTCTACGCCCTCGGGACGGCCTGGGCGCGGGTGCAACACGAGCACCGCGTATTCGGGAGTGTGGTGCGCTACGGTGCGGACCGCTCCTTCGGTGTGTTCCTGACCCATCCGTTCGTACTGCAACTGCTCGCGCCGTGGGTTGTTCCCACGGTTCACGCATTCGGCCAGTTCTGGGGAACGACCGTGCTGTACCTGGCGGTGCTGGCGGGATCGCTGCTGATGACCGAGGTGATCCGCCGACTTCCGGTCAGCAAGTGGTTGACCGGAAAGCCGAAGGCGCACACCGACTTCAGCGCGCTGCGCCCGCGTCCTGCCGTCGACCCACACAAGTGATCCCGTCGATGTCACTGTGCGGCAATCAGTTCCAGTGATGTCCCCCACAGACGGTCGGCGTTGGCCTCATCCAAGGCGTAGCGGGCGACTCCGGTCAGATCGGTGCGCCGTCGATCGACGACGTCGGTTTCGTTGCAGTCGACGAAGTATCGGCCGCCGACGCCTTCCAACAGGGGCGACACCGCTAGTAAAACCGACGTAGCCGCGCCCTGCTCAACGGTCTTGTACAACCGCGGCGGCAGCGAACCAGCGGCCCGCTGCTGCGGATTGGCCGGCACCGCACCCGGCATCAATGCGTTGGCGACGATGCCATCTGCGGCCCACCGCCGCGTCGCCTCGACCGCGAACAACACGTTCGCGGTTTTGGACTGCCCATAGGCAAGCTGCGGATCATACGGCCGGAAAGCGAAATTCAGATCGTCGAACACCACCGGCGAGTATTGATGCCCACTCGAGGACACCGACACCACCCGCGCCGCACCGTCGCGCGCCAACGCCGCACGCAATCCGGTCGCCAGCGCGAAATGCCCGAGATGATTACTGGCGAAATGCATTTCCCACCCCGCCGACGTATATGTCTGCGGCAACTCCCGCACCCCGGCATTGTTGACCAGCACATGCAACGGCCCGTCCCATCCGTCCACGAACGCGCGCACCGACCCCAGATCCGATAAATCCAGCCCCACCACCCGCACCGGACCGCTGCCCGCGGTCGCGCTGATTTGCGCGGCAATCTGCTCACCAGCAGCAATATCGCGCACCGCGAGAGTAACTTCGGCGCCGGTCAACGCTATAGCCCGCGCGGTCTCCGCCCCGATCCCCGCTCCAGCCCCGGTCACTACCACCCGCCGCCCACGCAGATCGGCGGTAGCGGCGATCTCCGCGGCAGTGGAATCGAACCCGAACGGTGTCGTAATGGCGCTCATGCTCATCTGCGCCAGGTTATCCGGACCGCTGGCCGTTGTTTCGGCGACGGCGCCGCAGCCCCCGGTGCTCCGAACGCTCGGGTGTCGGTTGGTTGAATTCCGACGCGGACTTGACCAACCGCTCCCACCAACCAGCGTCGGGCAACTAGGTTCGGCGGTATGGACCTGGGAGTGCACTACTACACCTTCACCCACCCCGAGTGGCAGACCACCCTTACCGACCGGCTCACCGAGACCGCGAAACTCGCCGACGAAGCGGGCGTGTCCTTGTTCACCGTCATGGACCACTGGTTCCAGATGCTGCATTCAGGCGGCCCGTTCGAGCCGATGCTCGAGGGCTACACGACGCTCGGCTATCTCGCTGGAATAACCTCGAATGTGCGGCTGTCGCTGCTGGTCACCGGTGTGACCTACCGGTATCCGGGCCTGCTGGCCAAGACCGTCGCGACCACTGACGTGCTTTCGGGCGGACGGACGCTCCTGGGTATCGGCGCGGCCTGGTACGACCGTGAACACGCCGGTCTCGGAGTGCCGTTCCCACCGACCGCGGAACGTTTCGAACGGCTCGAGGAGACGCTGCGGATCGCCGAGCAGATGTGGTCCGATAACGACGGCGCCTTCGAGGGCAAGCATTACCAGCTCGCCGAGACGATCTGCCTGCCCAAACCGGTTCGCGGGCGGGTTCCGGTACTGATCGGCGGTGGTGGCGAGAAGAAGACCCTGCGTCTGGTCGCCCAGTACGGCGACGCCTGCAACCTGTTCGGCGCGCCCGGACCCGAGGGCCTGGAAACGGTCCAGCACAAGCTCGAGGTGTTGCGCGGGCACTGCGACGAGCTCGGCACCGACTACGACAAGATCGAGAAAACGATGCTCTACCAGAACTTCTCCCTCGACGAGGCCGACCGGTTCGCCGACGAGATGCCGGCCTATGCCGACGCCGGCATTTCCCTGGTCTCGCTGATGCCGCCCCGCTACGAAGATCCCGTCGCGTGGACGACCCAGGTCCTCGAGCAGGTCAAGCCCCGCCTCGACACGATCTGACATGCGCTGCCGCCGGAGCATGCCCGATCTCACCAATGTCGTTGCTGCCGAACGGTATCGAGATCCGATCCGCAACCTCGGGGTGCAGGTCTTATGAGTAACTGTGCATCCTCGAGGACCCTTACTGCCTCCGCTGACTGTGGCTGCTCCGAATGGCGCTGACGACTTCTTCGGTGTCGAGGCAGGCGATGCCCATTCCGGGCATTTCGCGGTCCGCGTCGGTGGTCCAGCCGGAGATCGCGTCGCGGACGGCGACCGTACGCAGGTCGCGTTCGGTCGCATCCACCATCGTGGAGCGCGGGCAGTTCGGGTAATTGCATCCGGCGACGACCACCGTGCTCACCGCACGTTCGGCCAGGTGCTCGAGCAGCCGGGTGCGGAAGAAGGCGCTCCAGCGGGGCTTGTAGAGGATGTGCTCGTCCGGACCGATCTGTTGCGCGCATCCAGTGAGCAGCAGGTCCGGATCCAGTGCGGATTCGGCAGCAATCCCTTCGGCGAGCTGCGAACCCGGGGAATGTGGATTGACTTTGCCCCGCAGGTTGCGCCGGCACAGGTCGGCGTTGCTGCCGTCGGGCAGATACAAGCGCACGATATGCACGATCGGCCGTCCTGCTTCGCGGAACGTACGCGTCAGTTCCCGCACCGAGGGCAGCACCTCGGCGGTGCCGGCGATATCGGAGACGAAGTCGCGTTGCAGGTCGATGGTGAGCAGGGCACTGCGGGAGAACTCGGGGCTGGTGTATTCGTCCACGCCGACAGGTTAGGTGGGCGTGCCGGGGTGCCGACAGCGATTTCGATCGGTCCGGCCTCGAGTCCTGCGCGAAGTGACGCGATGAGTTCCACGCCGACGGTCCGTCTGCATCGACGACACTCATCAACTGGAGGACCGTCATGACCGAGCCCATCACCCCGCGCTCCGGCGACCCGAATTGGATCGACCTGGCCACCACGGACGCCGATGCGAGCATCGCCTTCTACACCGAACTGTTCGGCTGGACCGCGGTGCGCGATGCGAACTTCGGCGGCTACATCACCTTCTCGAACCGCGGCAAACCGATCGCCGGCGGTATCCAGGTGCCCGCCGACACCGAAGGCGCCCGCCCGCAGTGGACCGTGTACCTGCACTCCGACGATGCCCGCGCCACCGTCGAAGCCGCCGAGGCACACGGCGGCAGCGTGGCCGTCGCGCCCGCCGATGTCGGCGAGCTCGGGGTTTTCGCCGTCCTCACCGATTCGGCGGGTGTGGGAGTGGGTGTGTGGCAGCCGAAGATCCACCGTGGATTCGAGGCCCGCGGGTATGTCGCCGACGGCGTCTGGAGCGACCACGACGGTAACCCCTCCTGGTTCGAACTACACACCCGTGGATACCGCGACTCGCTGGAGTTCTATCGCGAGGTGTATGGCTGGCAGGACCCCTTCACCATCGGCGACACTCCCGAATTCCGCTACACCACCATTCATTCCACCAGCCCGATGCTCGGCGGGGTCATGGACGCCACCGCGTTCCTACCCGAGGGCGTGCCAGGCTACTGGTCCGTCTACTTCGGCGCTGACGACGTCGACGCGACCGTCCGCAAGCTCGAATCTCTCGGCGGCACAGTCCTGCACCCGGCCGAGAACACCACCTACGGCCGCATCGTCGCCGTCACCGACCCTCAGGGCGCCCGCTTCAGCATCGGCGGCAACAAACAGTAGCCCCAAGAACTGCGAGTCCGATATCCGCTAGCACCGCGGCTGCGGCGCGACCACACTGGCGTCCATGATCGACACGTTCATGCTGGCCAGTGCACAGTTCGAGCGTGCGTTGCGCACTGTCGAACCCCCGCAGTGGACGTGCCGGACTCCCTGCACGGAGTGGAACGTACGTGACCTCGTCAACCACATGACCCGCGGAAATCTTAATTATGTTGCGCTACTGCACAATGCGACCGCCGCGGACTTTCTGCGAGAACGTGATGCCGATGCGATCGGATCGGATCCGGCCGGGGCGTACGTGCGATCGGTCGACGAGTGCGCCGCGGCGTTCCGCGAACCGGGAGCTATGCGGCGGCTCCTGGACTATCCGCTGGGCACGATCAGCGGCCGGCAGGCATTGACCATCCGGATCACCGACACCACCATCCACACCTGGGATCTGGCCCAGGCGCTCGATATCGACGACAGGTTGCACCCGGATCTGGTGACGTGGATCAGCGATCACCTCACCGACATCTACGCCGGACTGACCGAGACACCGATCGATCCGCGCTCATCACACCGGTTCTTCGCTGCGGCACCCGGCGCGCAGGGAACATCGACACAAGAACGGTTACTCGACCGTATGGGGCGAACCCCGCACTGGCGCTTACCAACTCGCGCAGCGACAATGACGCCACAGTGATACCTGTTCACCGCTCCCAGATGAATCCGTCGGGATCGTTGCAGGAGCCGATGTGCCCGGCGATGGTGAGGCGATGCGATCCGCCGCCCTCGGGCATCGCGCCAGTCCGAAACCGATTGTTGGACAGCAGTTCACCCGTCCGTCCCACGCGGACATCACAATCCACGATGGGAAGCCATTTGCTGCCGCGTCGTAGCGAGAATGAACAATTCAATCACAGCGAGATACCGGCACCCGCGAACCTGGCCCTCATTCGACGTAAAACACCCCTGCCCATTTTTGTGGACAAATATTCGAAATAATGTGCAATCACAGACTGCGGATGCGCCTTTATCCCGCCTTTGGTATACCTTACGTATCGGATATGGCGACGTAACAGTACACGCGCCCCGTTCCGACAATTATGGCCCGAAATTTTGCTCGGCCGCGTACGACGCGCCGAGCCAGTAGGTACTGAGAAGTGAGGTTGGCGTCGTGGCCAGCGGTTTCGACCGGGGCGGCGTATTCGTGGACGCATTCGCCTATTCGCTGGGGACGTGCAGAACGGCAGTCGAGGAATCCGAATCGGCCGGTCGTCTCATCTCCTCGAGCGCCGATCTGCGCTATGCGGGATTCGAATGGCACCACCGTAGCGCCGACGGAACCGATTCATACGACCTGGCCCGGGCCGCCGTCACGCAGATCCGCGACCGCGGCGAACTGGGCGGGGTCGATGCCATCGTCTACGCCAACTGCCTGCCCCTGAACGCCAATATCGGCGCCGCCGCGGACTGGGAACGCACGCGGGATGTCAAGTACCTCATGGACTTTCCGGCGAGCCGACTGCAATCGGACTTCGGCCTGGACGAGGCCATCGTGATCGGGCTCGGTCAGCAGGCGTGCACCTCGATGCTCGGATCGGTGCGTCTGGCCGCAGCCCTGCTCGGCGCCGAACCCGAGTGGGATCGCGTGCTGTGTGTGTCGGCGGACCGCTTCCCGGCCGGTGCCTGCTACGAGCAGGCCTACAATCTGATCTCCGACGGCGCCGCGGCCTGTGTGGTCGGGCGCGCCGCCCGCGGATTCAGATATATCGGCACTCACCAGATCACCAACGGCGGGCTGGCCACCGCCGACGACGACGAGACGGTCGGGACATTCTTCGGCTACACCAGCAGGCTGGTGACCGAGGCGCTCGGGCGCGCCGGACTCGAGGCCGCGGATCTGGACTGGGTGGTCACCCAGAACACCAACGAACGTGCCTGGCGGATTCTGTCGCGCGTGCTGGGCATCGAACCCGAGCGGGTGTGGGCGCCCTCGATCGGCGAGGTCGGGCACGTGATCTCCGCCGACAACATCATCAACCTGAGCGCGCTGATCGATTCGGGCAAGATCTCCCCCGGTGAGAAGGTTGCCCTGGTGATGGCCGGTTTCGGGCTGAACTGGCAGTGCCTGATCCTGGAGGCGCTGTGATGGTGGCCCTGCGCGATGCGCTGTCGGAGGCCGCCGAGACCGCCGAGCGGCTCAGCCGGGTCTCCGAACGCACCTACCAGAATCCGTATACCGCCGTGCGGTGGCCCGATGCCGTCGATCCGCGCGCCGAGCTGTTCACCGCGCCGGAACAGTCGAGTCTGTACGGGACGCCGCTGTGGGACGACCTCGACGAATCCCGGCGTAATCTGCTGCTCTTCCACGAGGCGGTGAACTTCTACAGCCTCAACATTCACGGCGAGAAATCCCTGATGAGCGGGCTGGCCGACCGGCTGTATCGCCGGGACCTGGTGGATCTGACCGGATATCTGCATCATTTCCTCGACGAGGAGAACAAGCACAGCATCTATTTCGGCGGATTCTGCACCCGCTACGCGCGGATCTATCCGAGCCGGCAGGTGCGTTTCGGCGAGGATCTGCCGCGCGATGTCGATGATTTCCTGTTCTTCGCCAAGACCATGATCTTCGAGGAGATCGTCGACGAACTGAACCGGATCCAGGCCCGTGACCAGCGGCTGCATCCGCTGGCGCGGTTCATCAACGATAACCATCACCGCGAGGAAACCCGGCATCTGGTGTTCGGGCGTGCGGTGGTGGCGACGCTGTGGCGGATCTGCGCACCGGGCTGGGACACCGAGACGATCGCCGGGATCCGTGCGGAACTGGCCACCTTCTATACCGCCAGCTGGCGCGAGTACTACAACCCCGATGTTTACACCGACAGCGGTTTCGACGATCCATGGTCTGTGAGCGATATCGCCTGGTCGGCTCCGGCTCAGCGGAGCCGGCGAGCACAGGTGTCGCGCCGCTGCGTGCGATACCTGCTGGCAGGCGAGATCTTCGATAAGGAACCCGGTGATGACTGACCAGGAAGCTGACCAGGAAGCTGATTCTGACCAGGAAGCGACGATCCGCGCCACCTTGCGAGAGTGGGTGCTCGGCAGGGCCGGTGATCTACCGGCCGACGAATTGACCGACAGCACACCGCTGCTCGAGCGCCGCTACATCCGCTCCATCCACGTTCCGGAACTGCTGTTGCTGCTGGAACGTCTGCGCGGGGCGTCGATCGATGTGGAAACGTTGCGGCCCGGCGATTTCCGCGATATCGACACCCTGGTCGACCGGTTCTGCGGTGAGGTGATCGCTCGGTGAACGGCCCGCGTACGAGCCTGCCGGATCTGACCGCACTCGGGTTGCGGTGGGACGATTCGGGCCGCGCCGCGTTGACCGGTGCCCTGCTGCGGCTCTCGCAGGATCTGGATCGAGCGCTGTGCCTGCTGGCCGAGATCTGGCATGCCGAACCCGAACAGCATCCGGCGACGATCGCCGCCGATCAGCTCGAACATCTCGGCTATCTGAACTCGTTCCCCCATCAGGCGACATTTGCTGTGGCGCTGGATGATTCACCGGAAAATCTGGACGGTTTCCGGGCCGAGCCCGTCGAGACCGACGGTGCGATCCGGGCCTGCGGTTGGGCGCCGGTACGCTCGGTGCTGACCCCCGCGGCCTGCTATCACCTCTACATCGGCCATCGCGGCGAACAGCTGACCGAACCGGCCTACCTCACCACCCGCAACACCTGTTTCCGTCGCGAGCGGCACTATGAACCGCTGCGCCGGCAGTGGAGTTTCGATATGCGGGAAATCGTTTGTGTGGCGGGTGAATCCGAGACCGAGGGATTCGCCGAGCAGGGCCGGGCGGTGGTGTCGGACTTCGCGGACGGGCTCGGTCTCGAGCTCACCTGGGAGCCGGCGACAGACCCGTTCTTCCGGCCCGGGACCGATCCTCGCTACCTGCTGCAGCGCATCCATCCGGTGAAGTTCGAGGCCGTGTGTGACGGTCTGGCCGTGGGGTCGGTGAACCGCCATTTCGAACATTTCGGTGAGCTCATGGACATCGATTACGCGGGCGCGCCCGCGCACAGCACCTGTGTGGCGTTCGGGCTGGAGCGGTGGTTGTCGGTGATCGTGCAGACCCACGGACCGAAGGTGCGGAACTGGCCCGACCCGGTCGCGGCCGCTGACCGCGCCGCCGCGCGAGCGAACGTGGTGGCCCGATGAACGCGGTAATGGTCACCGGTGCGGACGGCTATCTCGGGCGATCGATTGTCGCCGCCCTGCTCGACCACGGGACCGACGATCTGATTCTGACGGTGCGGGCGGCCGACGAGGTAGAGTTGGCCGCGAAAACGGCCGCGCGCGGATGGGGTTCGCTGGATCGGGTCACGGTGGTGGCCGCGGATCTGCGCGAGCCGAAACCGTTCGCCGCCGTCGACGCCGCCACCGTCGGCGCCATCGTGCACACCGCCGCGGTCACCCACTTCAGCGTCGACGCCGATACCGCGCGCACGGTCAATACCGAAGGCACCGCCAAGGTCCGCGATTTCGCCGCCACCTGCCCAGGCCTGAACCGGTTCATCGCGCTGTCGACCCTGTACGCGGTCGGCGCCGTCAGCGGTGATATCGACGAAACACCCAGCGCCGGAGAGAAATTCGTCAACCATTACGAGCGGTCGAAATGGGCCGCCGAACAGGTGCTGCTGGAAGCGGGCGCACCGCCGGTGATCATCCCCCGCATGCCGACCATCATCGCCGATGACGACAGCGGCGCGGTGAGCCAATTCAACGCCTTCCACAACACCTTCCGCCTGTACTACTACGGACTGCTGTCGATCCTGCCCGGCTCACGCGACACGCCACTGAGTCTGGCCACCGCCGATTTCGCGGTCAACGCGATTGTGCGGCTGCTGGATTCGCCGGCCGCGCCCGGGATCTACCATGTCAGCCCGGATCCGGCCGACTGCTTGACCCTGGGCACAGCGATCGACCTGGCGTACCGGACCTTCCGGGAGGAGCAGTCGTTCCGCAAGCGGCGAATTCTGGAGCCGGTGCTGTGTGACCGGGACAGTTTCACCGATCTGGTCGAGGCGGCGACGGTGCTGCGCGGCGGGCCGCTGGCCCAGGCGATGGATTCGATCACCCCGTTCGCCGAACAGCTGTACCTGCCGAAAACCTTCCGCAACGAGCGTTTGCACGCGGCCTGGCCGCACTACCGGGCCCCCGACCCGGCCGCACTGGTGACCGCCGTATACACCACTCTGTGCCGGACACGTTGGGGCAGAAAGACACTCACCAGAGGTACCGATGTCTCTACCTGATAATCGCCGAATTCTCGATCCGGACTTGACTGAGAACGAGTTGTGGCTGCTGAGCTTCTACCGATCCTCGGAGATCAACGGCGCGTTGTTCTTCGGCCGGATCGCCCGCACCATCCGCGGGCCGCTGCAGGTCGATGTGACCCACCATTTCGCCGACGAGTCCAATCACGCGCACTGGTGGACCGAATGTATCGACAGCCTCGACACCCTGCCGATCAAGATCGGTAAGAGTTATCAGGACCAGTATCTGGACGCCATCGGGGTGCCCGCCAACCTGATGGAGGTCATGGCCATCACCCAGGTCTTCGAGAAGCGGGTGATCGGGCAGTACCGGCAGCATATGCGTCAGCCCGGTGTGCATCCGGCCATCCGCGCCACCATCGATAAGATCATGATCGACGAGCGCCGCCATATCGCGTACGTGAACACCGCACTCGAGCAGATGAGCGACCGGTACGGCCAGGAGCGGGTCCGCGATACGCTGGACCGCTTCGCCGCGGCCGACATCGAGATCTACCAGCGCACACTCGACGAGCACGCCGAGCGCCTGGAGGCGCTCACCGCATATCCGAGGAGCGCGTCCTGAGCAGCGTAGCGGTTCTGGTGACCCGGTCGCAGACCCCACTCGGCGACCGGCAATTGACCGGTCGCGAGCGAGAGCGGTTGCGGCAGTTGCCCACCGGTGATCGCCGTCGCGAATGGCTGACCTCGCGGCGGGTGCTCAAACTGGCGGCCGCCGGTGCCGGGCTGGGGGCCGACACCACCGCACTGACCTTTCCGCATCCGCGAATCTCGTTGAGCCACACCGGAACATACGCTGCCGCCGCGCTCGCACTGGGTCCGGTTCCGGATTCGGTGCTGGGCGTCGGCATCGATATCGAACGGCCGCGGCCGGTGGATCCGCGCACCGCCCGCTTCTTCCTGACCGAGTCCGAGGCCGCCCACGCCACCGATCCGGACCAGCATCTGCGGTTGTGGACGGTGAAAGAGGCCGTCTTCAAGGCCGATCCCGGTAATGCGGAACGGCTGTTGTTCGACTACCGGCTCGATGATCCGGCGGCCGCGGCGGGGATCGCCCGGTTGCCCGATCGGCCGGATATCCGCTTCCACTACCGCAGTCAGATGCTCGGCCGAACCTATATCAGCGTCGCGGTCGCCGTCACGGCCACCGGATCTGCCGGCGTCTCACCCAACAGAAGGGATTTTCCCATGTCCGCCATCACCTTCGACGACGTCGCGGACCGCATCTATCAGCTGCTGTCGATCCAGCCGGGCACCCTGACACCCGCATCCAAGGTCCGGGAGCTGGCCGCGGACAGCTTCCAGTTGGTCGAGATGATCATCGACGTGCAGGAGGAATTCGACGTCATCATCGACCGCGATCAGCTCGCTGGCGTCGAAACCCTCGGCGATCTGGTCGATTTGCTGCGTGAGCAGGGCGCGGTGACCGCCGATGCCGACTAGAACCGATATCGGCGGCGCGGTCGACGAGCGCCTGTTCTTCGCCCAAGTGCGGGAGGATCCCCGGCTCGAACTCGAGGCATTGGCCGACCATCTGGACGGGCCGATCGCGATCGTGTCCTCGGGTGGTTGCACCGCGCTGTCCCTGATCGCCGCCGGCGCCGATCACGTCACCGCGATCGATCTCAACCGCAACCAGAATCATCTCGTC
>JAFMQT010000118.1 GCA_017354515.1 Nocardia sp.
CCGGATCGGACCAGTAACCGGCCATCACGACATCGCCGCGTACCCGGATCTCTCCGGTCGTCCCCGCGGGCACTTCGGTGCCGTCGGCGTCGGCGACCCGGACCTCCACGCCGGTGAACGGCTGGCCGCAGGACCGGCGGCGCGGGTGGGCGTTGTCATAGGGAATCTGGTCCGGTTTCATGACCGCGATGGTCATGGGCGCCTCACCTTGTCCGTACATCTGGGTGATGATCGGACCGAACGCGTTGAGTGCTTCCTGCAGGTCTTCTTGATAGAGCGCGGCGCCGCCGACGACGAGGCTGCGCAGCTGCGGAAGCTCCGGTGCGGAGCCGGCTCGGAATTCGTCGGTCAGTCGGCGCAGCATCGTCGGCGCCAGGAACGCTGCATGGGTGACCTGGTTGGCCTCGGCGAGTACGAGGTAGTCGGCCGGGTCGAAGCTGCCGGCCGTGGAAATCACGTTGACCGCTCCATGTCCCACGGCCGGCAGCAGGTACATCCCGCTGCCGTGGGTGAGCGGAGCGGCGTGGAGGTAAACGGCGTCATCGTCGACCGGGTCGACGTCGGCGTAGTAATTGAGCGTCATGCTCAGCAGATTCCGGTGAGTGAGCGTGGCGCCCTTGGGTCGCCCCGTTGTCCCGGAGGTATAAAACAGCCAGGCTGTGTCCTCGGGCTCGGCGTCGGCCATCGGCATCGGCGCACGGGTCGTCAGATCTCGATACGGTTCGGTGTCGATGTTGAGAACCGCCGCCTCGGCCAGGTCCATACTTGCCGCCTCTCTTGTCGCATCGGCCACGACGAGCAGGCGGGCCCGAGAATGTGCCAGCACATAACTCACCTCGTGTGGATGCAGATGCCGATTGACCGGGACCGCGACCAATCCGGCCCACCACGTCGCCCACAGCAGCTCGAAGAGCTCGGGACCATTGGGGAGGATCAGAACAACGCGATCGCCGCGCCGCAGGCCTTGGGCTCGCAGCCCGGCGGCCAGCATCGAAACCCTGGCTCGGACATCTGTATAGGAAGCAGTTCGATCGGCATACCGCCACGCATGCCGGTCGGGAACGCGGGTGGCTGAGCGGGCCAGCAGGGTCGCGACGTTCATGACACCTAGCCCTCGTCGCCAGCGGCGGCCGGGAATCGCTCGACGTGAGAGCCTTCGGGTATGGCGTCGTTGACCAGGGGGCCGCCGGCCTCGCGCCACATCTCGTAGGCGATTTCCTTGGTGATCTTGCCGTCCTCGAGCTCGAAGCAGTGCACGATGCGGGCGTTGACTCGGGTGCCGATGCCGAACGGCAGGTTGGGCATCTCGTCGCCGATCACGGTGACATCGGCGATCGCGTCATCGAACACGAAGTTCTCGGTGGCGAATCGACGCAGCGAGGTCAAGGAGTGGAACTGCAGGGTGCGGAAGATCCCCATGTAGCCCTCGCGGACCTCGTCATGGTCGGTGTAGACCAGGCCGCGGTTGGGGGCCTCCCAAGATATTTGCGGTGCGTAGAGAGCGATCGCCTTGTCGACGTCGTCAGGGTTTTCGTTGTGGAAGTGTTCTTGTACCACCGCGAGATTGCGCGCGATGATCTCGTCGCGGGACAGTGCTGCGTCCGGTCGCACGGTCGTCATGGGTGAATGTCCTTACGGCAGAAGGGAAACGGCTATTTGTTGAGCCACGGGTAGCGGGCGGTGTCGGCGTCGGCGTAGTCCGGGTCGAGGTAGACGAACAGGCGCTGGATCTTGAAGTCGCGGATCTCGAACACATCGCACCACGGCCCGGTGGTGGTCACTCCGGCCCGCCACTGCACACCGTTCGCGGTCGTGCCGTGGCTGGTGCCTTCGACGACGACCTTGTCGCCGTCGACGACGTAGTTGAAATACGCGCTGTGGTGTTCGATCGACGAGATGATCCCGCCGAGGTGGCCGAAGAATTCCCCAATTTTGTCGATGCCGCGAACCATGCCGTATTTCGGGAAGCAGAACTGGGCGTCGTCGGCGAAGAGTTCGAGGACGTTGCCGCCGGTGTCGACTCGCTTCAGGAATTCCAGGGCTACCGACTTGCGTTGTTCGTCGGTCATGGTGCCGGTTGTGATGGTCATGTCGATCCTCCTCGATCGGATGAAAGGCGGGGGTCAGGCGCGGCAGAGGGCGGCCTTGGCCGCTTCGCGCAACGCGCCGACCGGGTCGTCGGCTTTGTCGTGGCTGCGCCAGGCGATGTGCCGGTCGGGCCGGACCAGCAGGCAGCCACCGTCGCTCACTTCGCGGGTTCTGGCCCAGTCGCCGTAGATGTCGTCGAAGGCGAGCCGGTAGCCGATGGGTGCGGTGGTGATCTCGACGCCCAGCTCCGCGCTGATCTTCTCCGCGGCGGCGGTCCAGGTCTCGCCGCCGATGCCGGTGATCAGGGTGAATGTGCCGTGCCCGACGACGTCGAGCGTCGAGATCTGTTGGCCGTGTCGTTCGATCCACACGTGCGGGAGGTAGGCGCCGGGGTGGGTGGTGGGGTGGTAGTAGAGCTCGGGATCGCGGGTGTAGTCCGGGAACGGGGTGCCGTCGTCGACGACGGCGGTCGAGGTGTAGCGCTGGCCGAGTTCGACGCCGTGCGCGTGGAAGTGGTACGCGTTCTCGTCGAGGCAGTCCTCGAGGTCTTTCCGTCGCCTGCGGCCGTCGTCGGTATCGGCGAAGAATTCGTCGATCGCCGCCCAGCCTTCCTCGTCGGTCTGGCCCGGCCGGATCCCGAGAATGGACGGAACCCGTCCCACGATGTCGGCGCTCTTCAGGGCGCGGTCGACGACCTGTCGACCTACCGGGTGGCGTTCCTGGTGATAGCTGTCGAGCAGGGCTTCGCCGGCGTGGCCCGCCACGACCGCGGCCAGTTTCCAGGCAAGGTTGTAGGCGTCCTGGATCGAGGTGTTGGACCCGAGTCCGTTCGCGGGCGGATGCCGGTGGGCGGCGTCGCCGGCCAGGAACACCCGACCTCGCCGGTACTCGGTGGCCAGGACGTGGTTGACCTGCCAGGTCGAGACGTTCTTGATCGTGACCGGGACACTGTTGTCGCCGATGGCCTTGTGGACGCGCGGCAGCATCGCTTCCTCGCTGGTGTCGATCGCCTCGGTGTCCGGGTCGTACATGAACACCAGCACCCATTCGTTCCACGGCCGCACGGTGATGAATACGCCGGAGCCGAGCCAGAAGTCCTTGCCCGGCTGGGCGGTCCAGAACAGCACGCCCGGTCGGTGTGCGCGGAACCGCGAGAGGTCGGCTTCGAGCCAGACGTTGACCGCGTATCCGAGACCTGTCTGTCCCTCCAGCGTGAACCCGAGTTGTTCGGCGACCGTCGAGCGGCCGCCGTCGGCGCCGATGGCGTATTTCGCTTTGATCAGATAGGTCTCGCCGGTGTGCCGGTACCGCACGGTCGCGGTGACACCGGCGTCGTCCTGGGCGATTTCGGTCAGTTCGGTGCAGAACCGGATGTCGGCGCCGCGGTCGAGGGCGCCTTGCAGGATGAGCGGCTCGAACAGATGCTGGGGCATGTTGCACATCGCCGAAGGGCTGCCCGCCTCGTAGTCGGCTTTGCGGTCGACCTTCGTGCCCCAGGTTTTCACCCGGGCGATCTCCTTACCCGCCATGCTCGTGGCCCACACGTTGTCGGCCATCAGCTCGTTGGGGACGGACACAGCGCGCACCCGTTCCTCGATGCCGAGGTCGCGCATGACTTCCATGGTGCGCTGGTTCGTGATGTGCGCCCGCGGGGTGTTGGCGGTGCGCGGATATTTGGTGACGGTGATGGCCTCGACGCCGTACATCGCCAGGAACGCCGCGGCCGTCAGCCCGGCGGGCCCGGCACCCACCACGAGGACATCGGTTTCGACGACTTTCATGTCGGTCTCCTCCCCCATCAGTCGCGGGGTGCGACGAGGCGATGGGTCATCTGGCCCAACCCCTCGATCCGGGTGGTCAGCACCTCGCCGGCGGTGAGGTAGCGCTGGGGTTGCGCGGCGAGGCCTACGCCGGCCGGGGTCCCCGTGAAGATCAGGTCGCCGGGGTAGAGCGTGAGGACCTCGGAAAGCTGGGCGATCAGCGCGGGCACCGGGAAGATCAGATCCGAGGTCCGGCTCTTCTGGACCTCTTCACCGTTGATCGCGCAGGCGATCTCCAGGTCGTCCGGATTCTCCAGTTCGTCCGGGGTGACCACCCACGGCCCGATCGGGCTGAAGCCGGGGTGCGACTTGGCCAGGCTGAACTGCGGCGCGGGCCCGTCGAGCTGCCGGATGCGCTCGGAGATGTCCTGGCCGTTGGTCAGCCCGGCGACGTGATCCCACGCGTCCTGTCCGCGCACGCCCCGCGCCTCGCGGCCGATCACGACGACCAGTTCCACTTCCCAGTCGACGTTCCCGTCGACGAGGGCGATATCGCCGGCCGGTCCGGTCAGTGACGAGGCGAATTTGGTGAACACCGAGGCCCTGGCCGGGATGTCGAAACCCGACTCGACCGCATGCGCCCGGTAGTTGAGCGCGACCGCGAAGATCTGCCGCGGCCTCGGCACCGGCGGGCCGAGCAACGCCTCGTCGAAACCGCGGGGAGACAGTGTCGCCGTTCGCGCCCACTGCCGAAACTCGGCCCAACGCTCCAAGACCGACTGCGGATCCGGACCGAACCGCCCGTCGCTGTCACGAGCGACATCGGCCGCTCCGTCGCCGGTCACCAGGACCGCTCGTCCGGCCAGATTTGCCAACCTCATCGTCGTCCTCCTCGTCCAGGGCGGCCGGCGCCACCCTGTGATGTGAGTCTCAGCATGCGCCTAAACTTTCCAACTTTCAATAGAAAATAGAAAGTTCTGGAAATGTTCTCTTCTGCTGCTACTGTTGAAATATGGCGCGATCCACGTACGGGACCCGTGCGGACGACACGTTCGCGACGATGCGGGCCGACATCCTGGCCGGGCGGATGGCCCCGGGAGAGAAGCTGAAGTTCCCAGAACTGGGCGCCAGGTACGGCGTTGGCGTGGGGGTGCTCCGCGAAGCCCTGACTCGGCTGGTCGAGCAGGACCTCGTCCGGTCGCAGCCGCATCAGGGTTTCCAGGTGACGCCGTTGTCCGCGGCGGACCTGACCGACCTCACCGCAGCCCGCGTGGCGATCGAGTGCCTGGTGCTGCGGATGTCGCTGGCCGAGGGCGACACCCCCTGGGAATCGGATCTGGTGGCCAAACACCACATGCTCGAGCGGACTCCGCAGTACGACAACGACGATCCGGAACGGGTCAGCGACGTGTGGTCACGGGCGCACGCCGACTTCCATCACACGCTGCTGGCCGGCTGCCGCAACTCCCGCCTGCTGGGCATCGCGAATTCGTTGCGCGACTCGGCAGAGCTCTACCGCTCATGGTCGCAGCAGCACTCCAGGCATACCGGCCGCGATGTGATCGCAGAACACCGCACGCTCATGGAACTCGCGCTCGCCCGCGACACCGAAGCCGCTGTCGAGGCGTTGGCGTGGCATATCGGCCACACCACCGAAATCCTGCTCAACGGCGACCGAACTTCCTACGCCGACAACGGGTTTGCGCACGCACGTCCGGAGCCCTCACCCCGGACGCCGGACACGGCGGTCGGGACTTCCCCATGACAGGTAGAGGGCAAGCACTACCGCGCCCGGCCACTGAAAATGTCGGTGGTTGCCGGCCACGACAATTGTCAGTGACCTCCGGCGGGCGCCCGCGGGCAGTCAGTCCTCGACGGTTTCGTTCCCATCGCGCAGGTTGGCGGCAGACAGCAGGCGTTGCATCTCGGTGAGTTCTTCGCCGGATACGTCGCGGCGGGTATGTGGACCGCAAGCGTGCAGCAGCCGGGTGAAATCATCGGCTGCCTTGGCGATCCGCTCCGACAACCCCACCGCACCGTGTTGGGCGCCGAAGTCGTCGGTGGCGGCGTACACGCCGGTGGGCGACACGACGGCGTGCAGGTAGGAGAACATCGGCCGCATGGCGTGTTCGAGCACCAGCGAATGCCGTTCGGTGCCACCGGTCGCAGCGATCAGCACCGGCATCTCCGAGAGCGTTTCCTCGGGTAGCACGTCGAAGAACGATTTGAACAGCCCGCTGTAGGAGGCATTGAACGCCGGAGTGACGGCAATCACCCCGTCGGCGGTGCCGACGGTGTCGAACGCGGACTCGAGCTCCGGCGGGGCGAACCCGGTCAGCATGGTGTCCGTGATGGCTCGCCCCAGCCGGCGCAGTTCGATCACCGACGCGCTCGCCGCCAGGTCCCGGCCGGCCAGCGCGGTCTGGACCGCCTCGGTGATCCGATCGGCCAATAGCCGCGTCGAGGACGGCTCGCGCAATCCCGCACTGATGACCGCTAACTTCGTCATGGCTGGGGCTCCTCTGCGCTATCGGATACGCCCACGGAAGACGCTCCGGCGGCGTTACTGCCCGCCGCTCGCACGAGTTCCGCGTGCGTCGGAGCGTCGGGAATATGCTGCGGTCTACCGACCGCGAATTCCTTGCGCAGCACTGGGATGACGTGTTCGCCGAGCAGGTCGAGTTGTTCGAGCACCGTCTTCAACGGCAACCCGGCATGGTCGACCAAGAACAGCTGTCGCTGATAGTCGCCGGCATACTCGCGGAAACCCAATGTCCGGTCGATGACCTGCTGCGGCGAACCGACCGTCAACGGCGTCTGCGCGCTGAACTCCTCCAAACTCGGGCCGTGCCCGTACACCGGGGCGTTGTCGAAGTAGGGCCGAAACTCCGCGACTGCGTCCTGACTGTTGGAGCGCATGAAAATATGCCCACCCAGACCCACGATCGCCTGATCGGCGTCGCCATGCCCATAGTGCTCGAACCGCTGCCGATACAACCCGATCATCCGTTCGGTGTGCGACGGCGGCCAGAAGATGTGGTTGGCGAAGAAACCGTCACCGTAGTAGGCGGCCAACTCAGCCACCTCGGGAGTGCGAATCGATCCGTGCCACACGAACGGCGCCACCCCATCCAACGGTTGCGGAGCCAGGGTGAAACCCTGCAATGGCGTGCGATATTTACCGCTCCAGTCGACAACCTTCTCCCGCCACAGTCGCCGCAGCAGCCCGTAGTGCTCCACGGTCAACGGGATCGCCGCCCGGATATCCTGGCCGAACCACGGGTAGACCGGCCCGGTGTTGCCGCGGCCCAACATCACA
Source organism: Nocardia sp. (assembly GCA_017354515.1). GTDB lineage: Bacteria > Actinomycetota > Actinomycetes > Mycobacteriales > Mycobacteriaceae > Nocardia. The sequence continues at coordinate 7,168 of JAFMQT010000118.1, forward strand.
TCGACCCGGCCACCACACAAATGCTGCAGCACACTGAAGTCTTCGGCGATCTTCACCGGATCGTTGGTGGTGATCAGGGTGGTCGACGTGGACAAGATGATCCGCTGGGTCTGCGCCGCGATGTATCCCAGCAGCGTCGTCGGCGAGGACGGGGTGAACGGCGGATTGTGATGCTCACCGGTGGCGAACACATCCAGCCCCACCTCTTCGGCCTTCTTCGCGATCGCCACCGTGTCGCGGATTCGCTCGGCCTCGGTCGGCACCCTGCCCGTCGTCGGGTCCGCGGTGACATCCCCGACCGTGAATATTCCGAACTGCATGCCAGACAACGCATCTCCCTCGGTTCGTTGTTCATCCCACCGGACTGCGCCACGTTCGGCCATCGATGGGCACGACCCTACTCCGGCTCGCGATCCGGTGTGGGTCAGGGCGCTCACCGACACACTCGATCCGCACGTCGCGCTCGTCCGTCCGGTGCCCGGAGGCAGGCATTGGTGGTGGTTGCGGGCGCTACGGCATAATGGTGCGGTATGTCCGACGACCGTCCCGAGCCGGCCCAGGCGCCATCGGTCAGCAATGCCGCCGAGCGGCACCGCTACGAGATCTCGGTCGGCACCGAACTCGCGGGGTTGACCGCCTACGTGGACACCAACGGTCAGCGGATCTTCTATCACACGGAGACCAGCCCCGCGTTCTCCGGCCGCGGCCTGGCCGCGACTCTGGTGTCGGCCGCGCTCATCGATACTCAGCGCGACGGAAGGCGGATTGTTGCGGTGTGTCCCTATGTCGCCAAGTACGTCCAGGAGCACCACGAATTCGACGAGGTCCTGGACCCCGTCACCCCCGAAGCATTGAGGGCGGTCCGCGCCCGCCAGACGTGAGAATGACGCCGGCCTGGGCCCCCGAAGGCGGCGGCCGGCTCGGTGCGCAACTCCCGGAATGACCGGGCCGATTGAGCACTGCTGCGCGATCTGTGTTGCCGGAACGAGTAAAAAATCAGCCGATCGCAACCTGTGCCGAACGTTCCCCGATCCATAGATTCGATGTCCGATCGATGAATCGCGAAATCCGGCACCGAACCGAAGCCCATCGGCCGCCACCGGAACTCAATGAGAGGACATGCCATGTCGACCGCCGGCAAACCGACCTACTACCGCGATCAGCGAGCCTGGCGCGACCTGCAGCAGTTCCTGCCCGCACGGCTGCGGCTCGATGAGACCAACGCGCCGGAGGAGGATTCGTGGCAGTGGCGCGGGAACACCGTGCACCTGGACCGCTACCGCGACCCGAACGCCCCCGCCAAGATCGTCCTGCATCACGGCGTCGGTACGAACGGCCGGCAGATGAGCCTGATCCTCGGCGCGCCACTGGCGCGACGCGGCTTCGAAACCGTCGCCCTGGACAATCTCGGGTACGGCCTGACCCAGGTCGCGCCCGGATTCGTGCCCAGCTACGACGATTGGGTCGAGTTGGTGGTGGACTTCCTGGCCCATGAGCAGACGCGCGATGACCGGCCCATCGTGCTCTACGGCCTGTCCGCCGGAGGCATGCTCACCTACCACGTCGCGGCCAAAGCACCCCGCAACACCCTGCGTGGCATCGTCGGCATGACTTTCCTGGACCAGCGGATTCAGCAGGTTCGCGACGAGACCGCGCACGACCTGCTCACCGCCCGCGCCGGCGCACCGCTGCTGGGCGCGCTGGCGCACACCCCCGCCCGCAACATCAAATATCCGATGACCCTCGCCTCCAAGATGTCGGCATTGGTCAACGACAAGGACGCGCTGAAGGTCATGCTCGATGACAAGACCTCGGCCGGTAACTGGGTCCCGGTCCGATTTCTGGCGTCCTACCTGAACTATCGGCCCGCCGTCGAACCCGAGGCGTTCGACGCCTGCCCGATCCTGCTCACCCAGCCCGCCGAGGACCGCTGGTCGCCACTGCATCTGAGCCGTCCGGTCCTGACCCCCATCACCAAGGTGCCGGTGCGGACGGTCATTTTGGACAATGCCGGGCACTACCCGATCGAGGAGCCCGGCCTCGAGCAGATGCAGGACGCCATCGCCGAATTCGTCACCTCGACCACGGGGTAGAGCCTGCACGCCTGCCACGGAGTTACTAGTATCGGCACGAACCACTCGTCCGACGGTTCTTGGGAGCTCCGTGGTTCACTGGGACACCCCGCGCTCGACAATGGGCACACTGCTGATGACCCGACTCGGTCTCGAGCACGGCGTGCCGGTCGAGACATGTTTGCGCGGAAGCGGTCTCACCGAGACGCAACTATCGGACCCGAACGCACAGATCAATGCAGCCGAGGAACTGGCCGTGATCGCGAATCTGATCCGCGATCTCGCCGATCCCCCCGGGCTCGGCATCGCCGCCGGTACCCGTTTCCGGCTCACCTCGTACGGACTGTGGGGATTCGCCCTGGTCAGCAGCCCCACCCTGCGCTCGGCGATCCGGGTGGGCTTCCAGTTCGGTGAATTGAGCTTCTCGCTCAGCGAAACCTCCACCCGCGAGCGCGACGGGCACTTGCAGTTGATCCTCGAACCACTCGGTATCCCGCCGCGACTGCGCCGGTTCACCATCGAGCGCGACGCGGCCGCCATCGGGACCCTGCACCGCGATCTACTCGCCGTACCAACCGCGCTGACCCGGGTCAGTTTCACATTCCCGCCACCTCCGGCCGACACACAAGCGCGCTACGAGGAAATCTTCGGTATGCGACCGGAATTCGACGCCACCGAGAACATCCTGGCCTTCGACGGCCAGATTGCCGACGCGCCGTTACCCCAGGCGAACGAGCAGACCGCCGCGGTCGCCCTGCAACACTGCCGCGAGCTGCTCGACCGCCGCCGCGCCCGAACCGGCGTCGCCGGACAGGTCCGCAACATCCTGATCGAGCAGATGCCCTCCCCGCCCGATGCCGCAACGATCGCCCGCGTGCTGCATCTGAGCGAACGCACACTGCGTCATCAGCTCGCCCGGGAAGGCACCTCCTACCGCGCGCTGCTCGACGAGATCCGCGAACGACTCGCCGAGGAACTACTCCTGACCCAGCACCTGCCGGTCGCCGAGATAGCCCACCGCCTCGGATACGCAGAGGTGTCAAGCTTCTCGCAAGCCTTCCGCCGCT
>JAFMQT010000430.1 GCA_017354515.1 Nocardia sp.
CGGAGCCGGGGATGCCCCCGGCTCCGAACGGCGCACCGCCACCCGGGCCGAATTTCGGACCCGGGCGGGCTCCGGGCGGGCCCGGTCCGGGCGGATTACCGGCCTGGTCCGCACGCCGGCACCCGGGCGCGGGGGCGCCGGATTCGGGACCTCGCCCCTTCGGAGCCGGGAATTTCGGCCCGGAGAACCCGGAGTCGGGTGAATTCGGACCGCCCGCCGACGAGCACGGGCATATGCCGCGGCGGGGAGTCATCGATCTGCTCGATCCGTCCGAGGATCGCACCGAGTACTACGAGCCGGTTCCGTACGATGCGACACAGCACGACTACGACGCGTCGCAGCAGGACTACGACGACGAATACGACGGCTACGACGACGAATACGACCAGTACGACGACTACGACGGCGCTGAGGACGCCGAGGACCAAGGCTCGCGTCGCCGAGGCCGACGCTCCGGTAAGCGCTCGCTGCCGGGCCGTGGCGCGCTCGCCGGGCGGATGGCACTGCCGAGTGCACTGTCCGGACGCGGTTCCGGCTCGGCTCGGGGTCTGCTGGCTGCCGGGCGTCCGAGCCGCGCCGGTGCCGCCGAGGCCGGTGGCCGCAAGCAGTGGCTGATCCTGGCCGGCCAGGTGATCGGCGCGTCGGTGTTGGGCATGCTGCTGTTCAAGGGTTTCGAACAGCTGTGGATCAGCATGCCGACGCTGGCCTTGGTGCTGGCGATGGTCGTCATCCTCGGTCTGGTCGCCCTGGTTCGGGTGCTGCGCCGCACCGACGACATTCTCAGTACCGTGATCGCGATCGTCGTGGGTGTCTTCGTGACGCTGGGACCGCTAACCTTCGTACTCAGTGCGGGTTGATCAGGGAGCGGTAGTGGGCGGTAGTGGTCAGTCGGGGCCCACGGTTCAGGTGGGCCTGTCGACGGCGTCGGTGTATCCGGAGAACACCGAGGCCGCGTTCCGATACGCGGCCGAACTGGGGTACGACGGGGTGGAGTTGATGGTCTGGGCCGAACCGGCCAGCCAGAACATCGCCACCGTGCGGGATTATTCGCGCAAATACTCGATACCGGTGCTCGCGGTGCACGCTCCGTGCCTGCTGATCTCCCAGCGAGTGTGGGGGCCCGATCCGGTGGCCAAACTGGAGCGCAGTGTGCGCACCGCCGAGGCGCTCGGCGCGGCGACCGTGGTGGTCCATCCACCGTTCCGCTGGCAGCGCCGCTACGCCGCGAACTTCGCCGACCAGGTCGGTGCGCTCGAGGAGTCCGGTGAGGTGGCCGTCGCGGTCGAGAATATGTTCCCGATGCGCGCGGACACCCTGTTCGGGCGGAACGAGGGCGCGGTGCGGCGACTGGAACGCCGTGGCGGGCCCGGACTTTCGCTGACCGCGTTCAGCCCCACCTACGATCCGACCGACACCGGATTCCGGCACTACACCCTGGATCTGTCACATACGGCCACCGCCGGAATGGATCCGCTGCTGCTGGCCGCTCGCATGGGTGCGGGCCTGAAACATCTGCATCTGGCGGACGGCCGCGGCGCCGCCCACGACGAGCATCTGATCCCAGGCGACGGCAGCCAGCCCGTGGTGGAGGTCTGTGAAACGCTGGTACGCAACGGTTTCCGAGGTCATGCGGTGCTGGAGGTGAATACCCAGAACGCCCGCACCACCGGCGCCCGCGCCGCCCTGCTCGATCGGGCGCTGCAATTCGCCCGGACCCATCTGGGTGACCGCGAGCCGGCTCTGGAACCGGCCCCGACCGTCGGCCCGAACCAGCGTTAGTGCGATAACGACCACAGCCGGCGAATTCGATCCGGCTCTCCTATACGCTGTACGAGGTGACCGATTTCGTACTGGAACTGACCCCGGCCGGAGTGGACGAGGCCCCCTTCACCCGGATCTGCGCGGTCACGGCCCTCGAATCCGACGGCGACCGAGCCCGCTACCGCGGTGTGATCGACCCGATCTGGACGGTGGGCCGCAAACCCCACGGCGGCACCATGATCGCCGGATCCGCGGCCGCGGCGACCCAGCACCTGCGGAGCGTTCACCCGAATCTCGCGGAAATGTTCCCGGTGTCCGCCAGCACCGACTTCCTGGGCTCACCGGATCCGGGGGAGGTCGAGTACGAGGTGCGGATCCGCAAGACCGGGCGCCAGATCTGCGTGGTCGACTCCGCGCTGGTGCAGTCCGGGCGCACCATGGTGCATTCGGTGCTGACCTTCGCCCACCTGGACGACGGTGAACCCGCCTTCCGACGCGACGACATCGCCGATATGCCGGTCGAACCGCCCGCCGATGCGATTGTGTACGAACCGGATTCGCCGATGGGCAAGCTCGTGCACGTCTGCTACGGCGCATCGATGGCGATCGATCCGACATGGGCGCGGTTCATCGTCGGCGAGACCGGCGGCGCCCGGGTGCGGATGTGGATCCGCCCCCGCGAGGCCGACGGCGCCGCTCCCGATGTCGCCGCCTATTTCGCGATGATGGCCGGTGATATCTGCCCGCCCACTCCGCTGAATATGGGGCATCGGGGCTGGGCGCCGACGGTGCAGCTGACCACCTACCTGCGGCGGCGTCCGGCGCCGGGCTGGTTGCGGGTGATCGGCAGCACCCAGGAGGTCGGCGCCCGCCTGTTCGACGAGGATCAGCTGGTCGTCGACAGCACCGGTGCGGTGGTGGTGCAAACCCGGCAGCTGGCGATGGTGCCCCGATCCAGCTGACACGCGGCCGGCCTCGTACCCAGGACGAGAGGCTAGCCTTGTCCCCCATGACGAGAATTGCGGTGATCGGTGGTGGACGGATCGGTGAGGCGTTGATCGCCGGACTGCTCGAGGCCGGTCGGCCGGCCAAGGATCTGGTCGTGGTCGAGACGCTCGAGGCGCGTGCGAAGGTATTGAGTGAGCGGCTCGGCGTCCGGGTGACCAGTGTGCTGAGCGACGCGGTCAACGGCGCCGATGTGCTGGTCGTCGCGGTGAAACCACACGATGTCGACGGGGTGATCACCGAGATCGGCGGACTGGACTCGGGCGGCGACCGCGACCAGATCCTGGTGTCGCTCGCCGCCGGGATCACCACCACCAGGCTGGAGGCGAATCTGCCCGCCGGATTCCCGGTGATCCGGGTGATGCCGAATACCCCGATGCTGGTCGGTCAGGGGATGAGTGCGGTGACGCCGGGCCGGTACGCCGATTCCGAACAGCTCGCCGCGGTCGCCGAAATGATGGGCGCGGTGGGCCGGGTCGTCACCGTCACCGAGAGCCGGATGGACGCGGTGACCGCTGTCTCCGGATCCGGTCCGGCCTATTTCTTCCTGGTGGTCGAGGCCATGGTGGAGGCCGGTGTCGGACTCGGCCTGACCAGGGACGTGGCCACCGAACTGGTGGTGCAGACCATGCTGGGTTCGGCGGCGCTGCTGTCGGAGTCCGGGCAGCCGGCCTCGGAATTGCGTGCCGCGGTGACCTCGCCGGCCGGCACCACCGCCGCGGCCGTCCGTGAATTGGAACGTAACGGGGTGCGCTCGGCGTTCATCGAGGCGCTACATGCCTGCCGGAGCCGGTCGGTGGAACAGGGCAAGTCCGGGGAGTAACCGATTCGTGGCGCGCCGGTGTCGGTCTGTGGCGGTCCGGAGCCCCGGCACATCGGCCGGTCGGAACCCCTATTTCTCACACCCGTCGCAGTAACCCCACTGGCACCGCTAAGCTCGTGGTAGCACGTGCGTGTCTGTTCCGCCGGTGGGGAAGCTGGCGGCGCGGACGTGCCGGAGGTCAGTGGCTCAATGATGTCTGGAAACAGCTCAGCTAGTTCCGGCCCTGTCATCGGCGGTGGGACGCAATTCCTCACCGTCGCTGAAGTGGCGAATTTGATGCGGGTTTCGAAGATGACCGTCTATCGGCTCGTGCACTCCGGGGAACTCCCCGCGGTCCGGGTCGGCCGGTCGTTTCGGGTGCATGCCAAGGCGGTGCACGAATACCTGCAGACGTCCTACTTCGACGCCGGGTGAAAAGGGCGCACCGGCGGTCGGCGCCGGTGCGCGATGAGTACGGCGGTCCGCGCAGCGGGCACCCCAGGTGCCCGTTTCGTTAGCCGTCGGGTGGCCCGGTACGATGGGCCACCGTTGTGTTTGTGCGCTGCCGGTACCGCTGTCGTCCGGCCGCGGCACACCTGGCGGGCCAGGCGGCCGCCGAGCGAACC
>JAFMQT010000119.1 GCA_017354515.1 Nocardia sp.
TGGTCGGGCGCGGGCCCGCCGGTGCCGGGCAGATGCGGCGCTGCCATCGGGTGCGAACCGTGGTTCTCGTGTTCACGCGGCCCGGTGGTGAACGCGGGTTGCTGTGCGGGCTGGGTATCGGGCGGCAACTGCGGCATCGGTACGTCGCTGATCGGTCCCTGCTGCGCGGCCGGTGCCGACATCGCGGGAGCCGGGGCGGCCGGTGCCGCGGGGGCCGAGGGCGTACCGGCGCTCGGCGGTGGGGCGATGACGCCGCTGTCGGGGCCGGAGCCGATGGTGTGCACGTTCAGCCTCCGATCGAGTGGCCGACGGCGTTGATCGCGCCCGATGCCGCGTTGTCGGCATTGTCGACGAGTGCGGCGGTGCCGAACGCGGACTGGCCCAGATGGTTGCACTTGGCGGACAGATCGTTGATATCGGTGCAGTGCAGAGCCTGCGCGGCGGCGAACATCGCGAGATAGTCGGCGCCGATGAGCCCGAAGACCGGCGTCATCGCCGCCACGTGACTGGCGGTATCCATATTGCCCGCGCCGGCGATCTGACCGGCGATCGCCTGGTGTGTCGCACCGAACCCGCGAACCGCGGTGGTGTCTGCGGTGAGATTCTCGGCCATCGAATGAGCCCCCCAATCGTTGTGGTCACGTACTCGTCACCCTCGCATCCCTCGATAGCGAAAGACTCGAGGCAGAACTGGGATCGAATATAGCCGACTGTGGCCGCCGGATTCGACTCCTATCAGGAGAACTTGTTGCAAATTAGAACAGGTTCTATATTCTCGACGCATGAAGGTCGCAGTCACCGGCGCAGCCGGCTTCCTCGGTACCAATCTGCTCCGGCAGTTGGTCGAGCTCGGGCACGAGGTCACCGCCATCGATCGGCTCGAGCCCGCGGGCGCCGCGGATCCGGCGGTGACCTGGGTGCGCGGTGATGTGCTCGATCCGGAGTCGATGCGTTCGGCCCTGGCCGGGGCCGAAGTGGTGTATCACCTGGTCGCGGTGATCACCCTCGCCCAGCGCAACGACCTGGCCTGGCGGGTCAACACCGAGGGGGTGCGGATCGTCGCCGAGGCGGCCTTGGCCGTCGGGGCGCGGCGGATGGTGCACGCGAGTTCGATCCACGCGTTCGATCAGTACAACTGCGGCGGTCGCATCGACGAGAACACCGCGCGTTCGGTGGCCGAGGAGCTGCCGGTCTACGACCGCTCCAAGAATCAGGGCGAGCTGGAACTGCGCACGGTCATCGCGCAGGGCCTGGACGCGGTGATCTGCAACCCCTCCGGCGTGTACGGGCCGGTCGACCACGGCGATTCGCGGATCAACACCTCGCTGCGGGATGCGGCACGCGGGCGCCTGCCGGTCATGGTCGGCGGCGGATTCGACCTGGTCGACGTGCGCGATGTGGCGACCGGGCTGATCCTGGCGGCCGAATTCGGCCGCACGGGTGAGAACTACCTCCTGGCGGGGGAGATGCTGACGATGACCGAGGTGACCCGGCTGGCCGCGGCGGCCGGCGGCAAACGCGGTCCGCTGTTCACGATTCCGGCGAAGGTGATCTCGGGGGCGATGCCGGTACTGGAGCCGATCGCGAAACTTCTCGGCAGTGACCGGGTTTCGCGGGCCGCGATGGGTGCGCTGCTGTCGGCACCCGAAGTGGACGCGGGCAAGGCGCGTGCCGAACTCGGCTACCGGCCGCGTCCGGCCGCGGAGACGGTACGGGACCTGATCGCCTTCTACAACGGCGAAACCGTCCCCACTGGCGCGATCATCCCGGCCTGATCCGCGCGGCCGGCGGCGGCGGTTGTACCGTCGTGGGGCGTACGTCACACCGGAGATCATTTTCGGCGCCGTTCGGTTGATCGCTCCACCGGGCGTTCGCGGCCGAATATCGTTGCACCGCACGAAGGCCGGAGTCGGTCTGTTCGAAAGTGGGGCGGGCCGGGAGTAATTTGGCGTGGTGTGGGGTTGTTCCTACCGACGAGGAAGTGATGCAGGCGCATGGTGTCGAATCAGGGTGTCGAACGCCCGACCGGCGTGGAGAAATTGGAGCAGGTCGTCATCCGGTTCGCCGGCGACTCCGGCGACGGTATGCAGCTGACCGGTGACCGGTTCACCCACGAGGCCGCCGCCTTCGGGAACGACCTGGCCACCCAGCCGAACTTCCCGGCCGAGATCCGCGCACCTCAGGGCACGCTGCCCGGGGTGTCCTCGTTCCAGATCCAGATCGCCGACTACGACATCCTCACCGCGGGTGATCAGCCCGATGTGCTGGTGGCGATGAATCCGGCGGCGCTCAAGGCCAATATCGACGAGATGCCGCGCGGGGCCACGATCATCGTGAACACCGACGAGTTCACCAAGCGCACGCTGACCAAGGTCGGCTACTCCGGCGATCCGCTCGCCGACGACAGCCTCGGCGATTTCGTGGTGCACCGGGTGCCGATGACCTCGCTGACACTGGGCGCCACCGAACCGGCCGGGGTCGGCAAGAAGGACGGTCAGCGCGCGAAGAACATGTTCGCCCTGGGCCTGCTGTCCTGGATGTACGGGCGCCCGCTCGGCGGCACCGAGACCTTCATGCGCGAGAAGTTCGCCGCCAAACCCGAGATCGGCGAGGCCAATGTGCTGGCCTTCCGGGCCGGTTGGAACTACGGCGAGACCACCGAGGCCTTCGCCACCACCTACGAGGTGGCGCCCGCGGCCCTGGCGCCGGGCACCTACCGGCAGATCACCGGCAATACCGCCCTGGCTTATGGGGTGGTCGCGGCCGGGCAGCTGTCCGGTCTGGAAGTGTTCCTGGGGACCTATCCGATCACCCCGGCCTCGGACATCCTGCACGAGTTGAGCAAGCACAAGAACTTCGGTGTCACCACCTTCCAGGCCGAGGACGAGATCGCGGGAATCGGTGCGGCACTGGGCGCTTCGCTCGGCGGTGCACTGGGCGTGACCAGCACCTCGGGGCCCGGTCTGGCACTCAAGAGCGAGACCATCGGGCTGGCCGTGATGACCGAACTGCCGCTGGTGATCATCGATGTGCAGCGCGGCGGGCCCTCGACCGGCCTGCCCACCAAGACCGAGCAGGCCGATCTGCTGCAGGCCCTCTACGGCCGCAACGGCGAATCACCCGTCGCGGTGGTGGCCCCGCGTTCGCCTGCGGACTGTTTCGCCGCCGCCCTGGACGCCGCGCGCATCGCGCTGACCTACCGCACTCCGGTGCTGCTGCTGTCGGACGGCTCGATCGCCAACGGTTCGGAGCCGTGGTCGATTCCGTCGGTGTCCGACCTCGAGCCGATCGATCCCGCGTTCGAGCCCGCGCCCGGCGAGGACGAGGCCGGCGAATTCCGGCCTTACGCACGCGATCCCGAGACGCTGGCCCGTCCGATGGCGCTGCCCGGCACCGCGGGCCTGGCTCACCGCATCGGCGGCCTGGAGAAGAGCGACGGCAGCGGCAACATCTCCTACGATCCGGCCAACCACGAACTGATGGTGCGGCTGCGTCAGGCCAAGATCGACGGCATCACCGTCCCCGATCTCGAGGTCGACGACCCCACCGGTGACGCCGAACTGCTGATGATCGGCTGGGGCAGCTCCTTCGGCCCGATCGGCGAGGCCTGCCGGCGCGCGCGCCGCCGCGGTGTGGCGGTCGCCCAGGCGCATCTGCGTCATCTGAATCCGTTGCCCGCCAACACCGGGGCGGTGCTCGGCCGCTACCGCGTGGTGGTGGCCCCGGAGATGAACGGCGGCCAGCTGGCCACGCTGCTACGCGCGAAATATCTAGTGGACGTGCGGCCGTGGACCAAGGTCGCCGGCACCGCCTTCTCCGCCCAGGAACTGGTCGGGGTGATCGACGCGGCGCTGGACGGCTCGATCGCCGAACTCGAACAGGACAAGGCCTTCCTAGCCCGCTCCCGGGCGACCTATCGCACGACAGGGGGAACCCGATGACCATCGTCGAGAACTCGCTCATCGGAACCGATCTGGGTCTCAGCGGCCTCACCGGTGTGCCGCCGGCGCCGGGGCCGCAGAAGGCCAAGGACTTCACCTCCGATCAGGAGGTGCGCTGGTGCCCCGGATGTGGTGACTACGTCATTCTGGCCACCGTGCGTGGCTTCCTCGCCGATCTGGGGCTGCGCCGCGAGAATCTGATGTTCGTCTCGGGTATCGGATGTTCGAGCCGGTTCCCGTACTACCTGGACGCGTACGGCATCCACTCGATTCACGGGCGTGCCCCGGCGATCGCGACCGGTCTGGCGGTGACGCGCCCGGATCTGTCGGTGTGGGTGGTCACCGGCGACGGCGACGCCCTGTCGATCGGCGGCAATCACCTGATCCACGCGCTGCGCCGCAATGTGAACATGACGATCCTGTTGTTCAACAATCGGATCTACGGCCTGACCAAGGGCCAGTACTCGCCGACCTCCGAGCCCGGCAAGGTCACCAAGTCCACGCCGCTGGGCTCGATCGATCATCCCTTCAACACTCTGTCGGTGGCGTTGGGCGCCGAGGCGAGTTTCGCCGCGCGCGCCCTCGATTCCGACCGCGCCGGACTGACCGAGGTGCTGCGGGCCGCGGCCGAACATCGCGGCACCTCGTTCGTGGAGATCCTGCAGGACTGCCCGATCTTCAACGACGGCTCCTTCGACGTGCTGCGCCGCGACAACGCCGAATCGCATCTGATCCGGCTGCGCCACGGCGAGCCGGTCGTTTTCGGTGCCGAGGGGGAATTCGCGGTGGTGCGCAACGGTTTCGGCCTCGCGGTCGCGCCCACCGCCGAGGTCGAGCACGGCGATATCGTGGTCCACGACGCGCACTGCGAACAGGCCGAATACGCGTACGCGCTGTCGCGATTGGGCTCGCAGGATCTGGCCCATGTGCCGATCGGCATCTTCCGCGATGTGCGGCGGCCCACCTACGACGATGGCGTGCGTGCGCAGAACGAGTCCGCACGCGAGCACAAGCCGGTCGAGGCGGGTTCACTGCAGCGGTTGCTGACCGGCAAGGAGACCTGGACGGTCGGCTGAACCTCCACCGCTGACGAGATCACCCCCGGTCCGCACCGCGCGGGCCGGGGGTGATTCGGATTGCCGGCCGGTCACCGATCGGCGACGAAGGCGTCGGTCAGCTTCTTCGACAGGGCGTTGACCTTCTCGCGGGCGGCCTTCTGAGCGTCGTTGATGCCGTCGGCGCCACCCGGGGAGTACACCACCAGGTGCACATCCTGGTCCGGACTCGAGCCGAGGAAGTCCATCAGCGTCTCGCCGCCCTTACCGTCCTTGGGCATTCCCAGATCCTTGGCGGCCAGGGCCTTGCCATCGGCGGCGGCCGAATGCACCACATCCAGGGGGATGTGCCCGTTGTGGTTGTCGTGGACCGCCTTGCCGTCCGAGTAGACCATCAGCGTCGGCGTAGCGGCGATACCGGCCTGCTGATTTCCGGGAATCGTGGAGATCGCGGCGATCAGTGTGGACGACGCCGGAGCCGGAGCGGCCGACGCGGGCATGGTCACGCCGCCCAGCAGGGCTGTCGCACCGGCGCAGACCACAGCGAAACCGCCGATCCGCCGCAGACCTCGTGTCGCGGTGTCACTACCTCGCATTTTTCTCTTTCTGCTCGGGCCGGTCCCGATGACCGCCATCGGGCCATTGTGAACCGGCGCTGGTCATTTCAGTGCGGCCGGGGCGTCCAGATTGGTAGCCGAGAAGGTGTCACACGCCTTGACCTGCCCGGTCTTATAACCGGTCAGGAACCACTTCTGCCGTTCGTCGGACGAACCGTGGGTCCAGCCCTCCGGACTGACCCGGCCGGTCGCGGCCTTCTGGATCCGATCGTCGCCGACCGAGGACGCGGCCGAGAGCGCGTCCTTGATGTCGTTGTCGGTCAAGGGTTTCAGATACGGCTGGCCGCCGCCGGGCGCGGGCAGTTTATCGGCGTTGTAGGCCCAGATGCCGGCGTAGCAGTCGGCCTGCAGTTCCAGGCGTACCGAACCCGATGTCGGGCCCTTCGCGCTCTGCTGCGCACGACCGGAATCGCCGAGCAGATTCTGGATGTGGTGACCGAACTCGTGCGCGACGACATATTCCTGCGCGAGCGGACCACCGCTGGAACCGAACTTGTCGACCAGTTCCTGGAAGAATCCGGTGTCGAAGTAGGCCTTGCGGTCGGCCGGGCAGTAGAACGGGCCGACCGCGCTGGTCGCGTTACCGCATCCGGTGTTGACCGAACCGGTGAACAGCACCACTCCCGGCTTGGAGTACTGCCTGCGGGTCTGTTTGGGAAGTTGTGCTGCCCATACCGCGTCCAGACTCTGTTTGGTGGCGATCACCCGGCACTGCGGGAGTTTCGGATTGTTGGCGTCGGCTCCGGTCTTGCACATGGAGTAGTCCACATTGCCGCCTCCGGCGGCGTGTGAGGTGCCGCCGGTCAGATTGCCCATCACATTGCCCGGATTCACACCGAACAGCACGGCCAGGATCACCACGATCAATCCGCCCCCGCCACCCATCGCGAGTTTCGGACCCATCCCGCCGCCGCCACCGCTGGACACGCCTTCGGTGTCGAGTTGCATACCTTCGTTGAAGGTCATCGCGCCGCTTCTCCTTGCAGGTCGATCGGAGTCGCTGCGGCAAATCCGTCCGGCAACGACCGTTACAGCTTGACATGCGCCGGTGTAGACCATGCCATGAAAGTGCCGCCCGCACAGGAGTGTGGGTCAGCAAATCCCGGGCATCGGATGTCGGAGTGGATATCGGTTTCCGTCCCGGGAACCGCTCTCACTACGATGGGGGCGCGCCGGGTCGTTCCGCCCCGGGGCGCCGCGAACGTCGAAAGGATTCCCGTGCTGCGCACCCACTTGGCTGGTTCGCTGCGAAGCGAGCACGCCGGTCTGACCGTCACCCTCACCGGCTGGGTGGCCCGGCGTCGAGACCACGGTGGGGTGATCTTCATCGATCTGCGCGATGCCTCGGGAGTAGCGCAGGTGGTCTTCCGCGAGGGCGAACCCGCCGTGCAGTCGCACAAGTTGCGCGCGGAATTCTGTGTACGGATCACCGGTGTGGTGGAGACGCGCCCGGCCGGCAGTGCGAACCCGAATCTGCCGACCGGCGCCATCGAGGTGAACGTCAGCGAACTCGAGGTGCTCAACGAGGCCGCGCCGCTGCCGTTCCAGCTCGATGAGCAGCCCGGTGAGGAGGCTCGGCTGCGGTACCGATATCTGGACCTGCGCCGCGAGGGTCCCGCGCACGCGATCCGGTTGCGCTCCAAGGTCAATGCCGCTGCCCGCGCGGTCCTGGACCGGCACGAATTCGTCGAGGTCGAAACCCCGACCATGACCCGGTCCACCCCCGAGGGCGCGCGCGATTTCCTGGTCCCGGCCCGCCTGCAGCCGGGCAATTTCTACGCCCTGCCGCAGAGCCCGCAGCTGTTCAAGCAGTTGCTGATGGCCTCCGGTGTGGAGCGGTACTACCAGATCGCGCGCTGCTACCGCGACGAGGACTTCCGCGCCGACCGTCAGCCCGAGTTCACCCAGCTCGATATCGAGATGAGCTTCGTGACCCAGGAGGATGTGATCCTGCTGGCCGAGGACATCCTGACCGCGCTGTGGAAGCTGGTCGGCCACGAGATCACCACCCCGATCCCGCACATGACCTACGCGGAGGCGATGCGCCGTTACGGCAGCGACAAGCCCGATCTGCGTTTCGGTGTCGAGATCACCGAATGTGCCGAGTTCTTCTCCGACACCACGTTCCGGGTGTTCCAGGCGCCCTATGTCGGCGCCGTCGTGATGCCGGGCGGGGCGAGTCAGCCGCGCCGCCGGCTCGACGCCTGGCAGGAGTGGGCCAAACAGCGCGGCGCCAAGGGTTTGGCGTATGTGCTGATCGGCGAGGACGGCTCACTCACCGGCCCGGTCGCCAAGAACCTCAGCGACACCGAACGCGAGGGCCTGGCCGGGCACGTCGGTGCGAAACCCGGCGACTGCGTATTCTTCGCCGCCGGTGAGATCAAGTCGAGCCGGGCGCTGCTGGGCGCCGCGCGCACCGAGATCGCCCGCGAATGCGGCCTCATCGACGAGGGCTCCTGGGCCTTCGTCTGGATCGTGGACGCGCCGATGTTCGAATCGGCCGCCGACGCGACCGCCAGCGGCGATGTGGCACTGGGACATTCGGCCTGGACCGCGGTACACCACGCGTTCACCTCACCGAAGCCCGAATCGCTGGACAGCTTCGACACCGATCCCGGTTCGGCGCTGGCGTATGCCTACGACATCGTGTGCAACGGCAACGAGATCGGCGGCGGCAGTATCCGTATCCACCGCCGCGATGTGCAGGAACGGGTCTTCACCGTGATGGGCATCGGTCATGACGAGGCGCAGGAGAAGTTCGGATTCCTGTTGGACGCCTTCGCCTTCGGCGCCCCGCCGCACGGCGGCATCGCCTTCGGCTGGGATCGCATCACCGCGCTGCTGGCCGGAGTGGACTCCATCCGCGAGGTCATCGCCTTCCCGAAGTCCGGTGGCGGCGTGGATCCGCTGACCGACGCACCCGCGCCGATCACCGCACAGCAGCGCAAGGACGCGGGTCTGGACGTCGTCCTCGACGAGAACGGTAAACCGCTGCGCAACGGCAAAGCGGAGGCGGCTCGCTCCTGACCGCTCGGTCCGAACCGATCGCGGCGCGGCTGCTTCAGGCGGCCGCGTTCGCGCTCAGGACGCGGTAACCGTAGGTCACCATGATGGCTGTCAGCGGTCCGGCCACCAGCAGGCCGACACCACACAGCAGGGCGCCGACCAGGGTGAGTCCGGCCACGGTCAGCGCCAGCAGCAGGGTGGGTACCACATTCGAGATCACCAGTCGCACACTCGATCTGATCGCCGAGATCGGATCCATGTCCTGGTCGATCACGTAATGCAGTGAGAACATGGCCAGATATCCCACCGCGAAGGCCGGAACGATGCACAGCGCCGCCCCCACCCAGCTGGCGATCCCGACGATCAGGGCGGTGATCAGCACGTTACCGGCGTTCACGAAACGGAAGAACGCCCCGAAATCCGGTGGTGTGCCGTCGGTTTCGTAGAGTGCACCGCGCAGCATCGCCGCCTGCAGCAGCCACAGGACCACCGCGGCGACCAGTGCGGTCAGGCCTACCGAGATCAGATCGTTCATCCTGGTGACGTTCACGACCACGGTCACCACCAGATAGGCGGCGAATCCGAGCAGGGTGACCGAGATCCACGGAATGGGGTTGGCGCGGAATCGATCCCACGCGAATCCGAGCGCCCGGCCGACATTCAGTTCGGTATCGGTGGGCGGTGTCGCGGCGGCGGGACCGTACGGGGGGCTTTGATATCCGGGCCCCGGTGCGCCGTAGTAGCCGGTCGGTGGGGCCTCCTGGTAGCCCGGGGGAGGCCCGCCCTGATAGCCGGGAGGTGGTGTTCCTTGGTAGCCCGGAGGCGGTGTTTCCTGGTAGCCGGGTGGTGTGCTCTGATAACCCGGCGGCGGCGTGCCCTGGTAGCCCGTGCCCTGGTAGTCCGGGGGAGGTGTGCCGTAGCCGGATGGTGGCGCCCCCGGCGGAGGCGTTGTCGGGGGAACGGGCTCGGCGGCCGGTGCTGCCCCGGCCGAGCCGGGATCGGATGCCCGATTTGCGGCTCCCTGGTCGGCTGCGGATTCCGCGGGCGGGGTGGACGCGGCGGGAGGGGTATGCCCGGCACGTTCGCCGGCCGAGCCGGCCGGTCGCGGCTCGTCGTCGGGGCCGGGGCCACCGGGTGCGGACTGCGGGGAGTCGGTCATCGTCGGACCTTTCGGATCACCTGGGTTCTGGTGCGGCACACCGCGGTTGGGATCTCGACACAACCGGACGCGCCCGGATGTGTCAAACCCCCCTCCATACTGCCTGGCGTGCGAATCCGGCGACGGACAGCGTAGTGCGCGTCTCGGTCCGATCGCGGCACCGCCGCCCGGACACGCCGCCCGACGGGCGAAAGGTTGCCGAACCGGTCGCTGAAAGTGACCTGGAGCGAGTAACTTGGACCCCGATGACCGCACTACTCGCCGAACGCGCCGCCGAAGTCGTGTCCGCGGCACAACAGTTGCTCACCAAGCGCATGGGTGCTGCGGTAAAGCTGAGCGATCCCATCGAACTCAGCGGAAGTGGCAGGACGACGGTGCTCAGGGTGCGGGTGGCCGACACCTTCTCGCTGCCGCGAACCCTGATCGTCAAGCAGGTTCGCGGTGGCGCCGACGAACGGCGGATCGGTGGCCTCGCGCCCG
>JAFMQT010000431.1 GCA_017354515.1 Nocardia sp.
TCCATCGCGGCCGCCGCCGCCGGCCGCCTGCTGGCCGGTGGTGCGACCGTCATCGTCACCACCTCCAAGCTCGACGATTCCCGCCTGGACTTCTACAAGCGGCTCTACCGGGACAACGCCCGGGCGGGTGCGGCGCTGTGGGTGGTGCCGGCGAATATGGCCTCCTACACCGATATCGACGCCCTGATCGAGTGGGTGGGCGGCGACCAGATCGACACCGCCGGTGGGGCGAAGGTCCTGGTCAAACCGGCCATGACCCCGACTCTGCTGCTGCCGTTCGCCGCCCCGCGTGTGGCCGGCGATCTGGCCGACGCCGGCGCCCGCGCCGAAATGGAGATGCGGGTGCTGCTGTGGTCGGTCGAACGGCTCATCGGCGGCCTGTCGGGCCTGGGCGCCGATCACGATGTCGACGCGAAACTGCATGTGGTGCTGCCGGGTTCGCCCAACCGCGGCATGTTCGGCGGCGACGGCGCCTACGGCGAGGCCAAGGCCGCGCTGGACGCGATCATCGCCAAGTGGTCGGTGGAGAAGTCCTGGTCGGCGCGGGTCACCCTGGTGCACGCCATGATCGGCTGGGTGCGCGGCACCGGCCTGATGGGGCATAACGATCCGCTGGTCGAGGCCGTGGAGGCCGCCGGTGTGCGGACCTGGTCCACCCGCGAGATGGCGGACGAACTGCTGAAGTGGTCGACCGCCGACGCCCGCACGGCCGCCACCGACGGCCCCCAGCAGGTCGACCTGACCGGCGGCCTGGGCGGCGCGAAACTCGATATGGCGGCGCTGGCCGAGCAGGTCGAGCGGGACACCGAGACCGTCGCGCCCGACGAGCAGGGCACGATCGCGGCGCTGCCGGTGCCCCCGACCCTGTCGTCGGCGCCGCAGGCTCCCGAATGGGGCACTGTCACAGCCGATCTCAGCGATATGGTGGTCATCGTCGGCGCCGGTGAACTCGGCCCCTACGGTTCGGCGCGCACCCGCTTCGAGATGGAGGTCTCCGATGAGCTGTCGGCGGCCGGCGTCCTGGAACTGGCCTGGACCACCGGCATGGTGGCCTGGGAGAACGACCCCAAACCCGGCTGGTACGACGCCGAATCCGGGGAATATGTCGACGAATCGGAGATCGCCGAGCGCTACCACGACGCGGTCGTGCAGCGCTGCGGTATCCGCCGCTACGGCGACGACGGCGCCATGGTCGACAACACCTCACCGCTGCTGACCTCGGTCTTCCTCGACCGGGATCTGACCTTCGTGGTCAACAGCGAGGCCGAGGCGCGCGCGTTCTATGCCGCCGACCCCGAACACACGGTGATCAACCCGGTCGCCGACTCCAGCGACTGGAAGGTGATCCGGCAGGCCGGCACCGAGATCCGGGTGCCGCGCAAGGCGAAGCTCTCACGCACGGTCGGCGGTCAGATTCCCGAGGGCTGGGACCCGACCCGCTGGGGCATCTCGGCCGATATGGCGAGCTCGATCGACCGGGTGGCGCTGTGGAACATCGTGTGCACCGTGGACGCGTTCCTGTCCAGCGGCTTCAGCCCCGCCGATCTGATGAGCTGGGTGCATCCGGCCATGGTGACCAATACTCAGGGCACCGGTATGGGCGGTATGTCGTCGATGCGCTCGCTGTATGTCGACAATCTGCTCGGTGAGCCACGGCCGAACGACATCCTGCAGGAGGCCCTGCCGAATGTCGCTCTGGCACATGTGGTTCAGTCCTATGTCGGCAGTTACGGCGGCATGATCCACCCGGTCGCCGCATGTGCGACCGCGGCGGTATCGGTCGAGGAGGGGGTGGACAAGATCCGCCTCGGCAAGGCAGAGGTCGTGGTCGCCGGCGGGTACGACGATCTCGGTATCGAGGGCATTGTCGGCTTCGGTGATATGTCCGCGACTGCCGATTCGGCGGCCATGAGCGCCAAGGGAATCAGCGACCGCTACTTCTCCCGGGCCAACGACCGCCGCCGCGGCGGATTCGTCGAATCGCAAGGTGGCGGAACGGTTCTGCTGGCCCGCGGCGATATCGCCGCCGAATGCGGGCTGCCCGTGCTCGGTGTGGTCGCCTTCGCGCAGTCCTTCGCCGACGGTGTGCACACCTCCATCCCGGCGCCCGGTCTGGGTGCGCTGGGTGCCGGGCGTGGCGGCGCGGAATCCCCACTGGCGGCGTCACTTCGGAAGCTGGGGGTCACCGCGGACGAGATCGCGGTGGTCTCCAAACACGACACCTCCACCGCCGCCAACGATCCCAACGAGTCCGAACTGCACGAGCGGCTCGCGGGCGCACTGGGCCGCAGCGACGGCGCCCCGCTGTTCGTGATCTCGCAGAAGTCGCTGACCGGTCACGCCAAGGGCGGTGCCGCCGCCTTCCAGCTGATCGGCCTGTGCCAGGTGCTCGAGCAGGGAGTCATCCCGCCGAACCGCAGTCTGGACTGCGTCGACGACAAGATGGAGCAGTATCCGCATCTGGTGTGGGCGCGCCGGCCGCTGCCCTTCGCGGACCGCTTCGCGCTCAAGGCCGGTCTGGTGACCTCCCTGGGCTTCGGGCATGTGTCCGGACTGCTCGCGGTGGTGCATCCGCAGGCCTTCGTCGAGGCGCTGGACCCGCGGCATCGCGAACGGTATCTGGAACAGGCGCAAGGGCGTCGCCTGGCCGGTCGGCAGCGGCTGGTCGAGGCGATGTGCGGCGGCGCGCCGCTGTACGAGCGTCCCGCCGATCGCCGCCTGGGTGGTGACGGCACACCGGCCGAGACGATCCGCCGGCGCGAGGCCGACGTGCTGCTGTCCCCGGCCGCCCGCCTGAACTCCGAGGGCCGGTACCTGGTAGACGGTTGCTGATATGACCATCCTCGGTATCGGCTTGGACTTGGTGACCATCTCCGAATTCGCCGAACAGCTCGAACGGGCGGGTACGACCATGCTCCGGGAGAGTTTCACCGCGGGGGAGCGGCGCTACTGTCAGAGCAAGGGCACCGACCCGGCCCGCAGCTACGCGGCGCGGTGGGCGGCCAAGGAGGCGGTGCTCAAGGCCTGGGCCTCTTCACGTTTCGCCCGCCGCCCGCAGATCGGCGACAACCCGTATCCGCTCATCGAGGTCGTGAACGACGCGTGGGGACGGCCCAGCATCGCTCTGCACGGCCTGGCCGCGGAATTCCTGCCGCGGGTGCGGGTACACCTGTCCATCACCCACGACGGCGATACCGCCGCCGCGATGGTGGTGCTGGAGGATCCGGGTGAATTGGCGGATCTGATCGAACACTCCTGAATGTCCGGCACCACCGGAAATTAGGTACCGCGCATCCGTCGCTCTCGCGAAGGCCGGAAATACCGGGCGGCGTCACGCTCACGCGCCGTCGGGTTCCGGCCTTCGCCGGAGCGACGGATGATTCATTCGGTCGGGTGGCGCTGCCCGGTGCGCGATTCCTTTTCCGCCACCAGCAGATACGCGACCATGAGCCGTTTCAGTTCGGCGACCGCGGCTTCGTGACTCAAACCGTCCTGCACCGAGAAATTCAACATCGAATACACCACGTGCACCAGCACCTGCGCCATCATCGAGCGCCGCACGCGCGGAGTGCGTGGCATCAGTGGGCGCAGCATCTGCTGCACCACCTCGGCGAACTCCTTCTCGTGCAGGGCGCCGGTGGCGCGCGTGGACGGGGTCGACTGCATCGCCAGCCAGACCTCGCGCCGCGACGGATCGGTCATCCACAGCTCCGCGAGATGATCGACCAGCTGATTCATATATCGCAGCCAGTCCATCGACGGAACCTCGCCGTGGAAATCGGAGAGCTCCTGGGAAACCGCGACCAGATCCTGGCGATTGAGTTCGCAGACGATCACATATTTATTGGCGAAGAATTGATACAGGGTCCCGATCGGCACTTCCGCGCGGGCCGCGACCTCCTCGCAGGTGAACGATTCGAATCCGACTTCGACCAGTAATTCGCGGGAGGCCTGCAGCAGGGCGTCGAATTTTCGTTTACTGCGTTCCTGGGTGGGGCGCCGGCGGGGCATCAACTCCTGCGGGTCGTCCTGTAATTCCAGCGCCGGATCCGGACGCTGATTCGACCTCGCTGCCGCACTTGCTTCCACCACAGACATAAGGCTAGCGGTAGCGACACGCGGACGCCGTGAAGTGTCGCCATCCGTGGCGCCCATTCGGTTAAATTCATAGCCAATCCAGGCCGACT
>JAFMQT010000432.1 GCA_017354515.1 Nocardia sp.
GAACCGGTTGCCAAGGTCGTGGCCAGCGCCGCGGCGAACGCCGAGAACAACCTCGGCCTGAACCCCGACACCCTGGTCATCTCGACGGCGTATGTCGACGAGGGCGCGACCATGAAGCGTTTCCAGCCGCGTGCCCAGGGCCGCGCGTTCCGGATTCGCAAGCGCACCAGCCATATCACGATCGAGGTCGAGAGCGTCCCCAGCGCCGCCCCGGCTCGTAGCCGCCGGAAGGGAGGCGCCAAGTAAATGGGACAGAAAATCAACCCGCACGGCTTCCGGCTCGGTATCACCACCGACTGGAAGTCCCGTTGGTACGCCGATAAGCAGTACAAGGAATACGTCAAGGAAGATGTGGCGATCCGCAAACTGCTGAGCACGGGTATGGAGCGGGCCGGCATCTCGAAGGTCGAGATCGAGCGCACTCGCGACCGCGTCCGGGTGGACATCCACACCGCGCGTCCGGGCATCGTGATCGGTCGTCGCGGTGCCGAGGCCGACCGCATCCGGGCCGCGCTGGAGAAGCTCACCGGCAAGCAGGTCCAGCTGAACATCCTCGAGGTCAAGAACTCCGAGTCCGATGCCCAACTGGTCGCGCAGGGTGTGGCCGAGCAGCTGTCCAACCGTGTCGCCTTCCGTCGCGCGATGCGCAAGGCCATCCAGTCGGCCATGCGTTCGCCGAACGTCAAGGGCATCCGCGTGCAGTGCTCGGGCCGCCTCGGTGGCGCCGAGATGTCGCGCTCGGAGTTCTACCGTGAGGGTCGGGTGCCGCTGCACACGCTGCGCGCCGACATCGACTACGGCCTGTACGAGGCTCGCACCACCTTCGGCCGGATCGGCGTGAAGGTGTGGATCTACAAGGGCGACATCGTCGGCGGCAAGCGTGAGGTCACGGCCGCCGCCGCGCAGCCCGAGCGGCGCGAGCGTCGGGAACGGCCGAACCGGCCGCGGCGGTCCGGTTCCTCCGGCACCACTGCGACCAGCACTGAGGCCGGCCGGGCCGCCACGGCTGTGGCGGAGCCGCCGGCAGAGAAGCAGGAGGGCTGACCCATGTTGATGCCCCGCAAGGTCAAGCATCGCAAGCAGCATCACCCCAAGCGGACCGGTATGGCCAAGGG
This sequence comes from Nocardia sp., assembly GCA_017354515.1. GTDB lineage: Bacteria > Actinomycetota > Actinomycetes > Mycobacteriales > Mycobacteriaceae > Nocardia. The sequence continues at coordinate 1,116 of JAFMQT010000432.1, forward strand.
CGGCACCGCGGTGTCGTTCGGTGAGTTCGGCATCCAGGCTCTCGAGCCCGCCTACGTCACCAACCGGCAGATCGAGTCGGCGCGTATCGCGATGACCCGCCACATCAAGCGTGGCGGCAAGATCTGGATCAACATCTACCCGGATCGTCCGCTGACCAAGAAGCCCGCCGAAACCCGTATGGGTTCGGGTAAGGGTTCGCCCGAGTGGTGGGTCGCGAACGTCAAGCCCGGACGTGTGATGTTCGAGATGTCGTACCCGAATGAGGAGATCGCTCGTGAGGCCCTGCGCCGCGCGATGCACAAGCTCCCGATGAAGTGCCGGATCGTGACCAGGGAGGAGCAGTTCTGATGGCTACCGGAACTCCGGCCGCAGACCTGCGCGAGCTCAATGAGGACGAGCTCGTCGCCCGCCTGCGTGAATCCAAGGAAGAGCTGTTCAACCTGCGCTTCCAGATGGCGACCGGCCAGTTGCAGAACAACCGGCGCCTGCGTGTGGTTCGTCATGAGATCGCGCGCATCTACACGGTCATGCGTGAGCGTGAGCTCGGGCTGGCCTCCGGTCCTGAAGGCGAGGGAGACGCCGCATGAGTGATGCCAAAGGCCCGGCCAAGACGCCGGCCAAAGCGGAGGTGCGGGGCTCGCGCAAGGTGCGCGTCGGCTACGTCGTCTCCGACAAGATGAACAAGACGATCGTCGTGGAGCTGGAAGACCGTAACCGGCACCCGCTGTACGGCAAGATCATTCGCACCACCTCGAAGGTGAAGGCGCACGACGAGAACGAGGTCGCCGGTGTCGGCGACCGCGTGCAGCTGATGGAGACCCGCCCCCAGTCGGCCACCAAGCGGTGGCGGCTGGTGGAGGTCCTGGAACGGGCGAAGTAGGAACTCCCTCTTCTCCGGTTCGGCTGTGTAGTCGACATACGAAGGCCCCCTTCCCGCATCGGGAAAGGGGCCTTCGTCATATCCGCAGCCTTCCGGTCGGCGGAGTTTGTCGGAGCCCTGGGCTGTTTGTCGTAGCCTTCGGCTACGGTGGGCACACATCGCATGCACCGGAGGTGTGCTCATGGCAGCCGAATCGAACGAGGTACCCATCCTGTTTCTCAGCGGCGCGGGGTTGGGGCCGTGGATCTGGGACGAGGTGCGCGCGGGGCTGCCGGTCGAATCGGTCGTCGCCGCCTATCCGAAGCAGCGGGATGCGACCTTACGCGATTGCGCCGCAGCGGTTCTGGAGCAGATGCCCACCGGTCAGTGTGTCGTGGTGGCACATTCGATCGGCGGGGTGGTGGCGAGCGAGCTGGCCGCCCTCGCACCCGACCGCCTTGCCGGGGTGCTGGGAATCGCGGCCTCATTTCCGGCCGCGGGTACCTCCTTCCTCGCGGATATGCCTGTGCCGCAGCGCCTTCTGCTGGGTGCGGCGATGCGGATCGTCGGCACCCAGCCGCCGGACAAGGCGATCCGCTCCGGGCTCTGCGGTGGTCTCGGTGAGGAGGTCGGCTCCCGCATCGTGACGGAGTTCGACCCCGAATCGCCACACCTGTACCGGGACCCGGTAGCGGCACCCACCTTCCCGGCGCGCCGTGGATATCTCCTGACCACCGAGGATCGTCTGGTGAGCGCGGATCGTCAACGCGGCCACGCGGATTCACTCGGCGCCGAATTCCGGCCCGAGCTGCCCACCGGTCACCTGCCGATGCTGCAGGATCCGGCTGCGGTATCGGATATCGTCAGCGAGTTCATCCGAGGGTGATCACCGGGACTGTCGAAGGGTGAGGCCAGGACGCGGCTCTGGATGCCCAAGCGAGAGTCGAGGGACGTGCGAAGACCGAAGTCGTGCGCGACGCGGTCCGGATGTACATGCTGTCGCATCGCCAGTGGGACGAACCGTTCATCGATGATGAGGACACCGTCGATCTGGGTGGTCCGATTCGTAAGGAGGGCTGAGGTATGCTGGCATCGGTGCTTCAGCGGCGCAGCTATTCGCCGGACCACTTTGATGTCGAGGGGGTGGTCCGATCACGGTGCGGAGTGGGTGTTTCCAAGTAAGCGTCGGTGTCGCTTACGCTCAGGCCCAATCTTGGTGTTCCTGAATATTCTTGTGACGGATAGGATTCCGGATCCTTGGTCTTGATTTTCAGGCCGGCCGAAATTGTCTCGCCGTCCCGGGGTGTGGTGCCGGTGTCGGTGCGTATCGTGATGGTTGTCTGGATCAGATGTTGGTCGCGTTCGGTATTGATGACGGCGAAGCGGTTGTAGGCCCAGAAGCTCATGTCGGCACCCGCGTAGGTTCCGGTCACTGCCACCGAAGGGAATTCGTTGTCCGGCGTCGAATCGACCGATATCTCTTGCCAGTCCGGCATGCGGCGGCATTCCGTCGGCGCACAGCGCAGGATTGCCGCAGTGTCGGTCGGGTGCGAGAGCCGGCTGACCAGGACCACCACGTTATCGGTCCAGGTCGGGTCTCCGGACCCCGTGCGCAACCACACTTCGCGAGTGCCGGGGAACGCATCGCTGTCCAGTTGCTCCCACCCATCTGGTGCCTGAAGTTGAACGTGCGGCGCGTCTGGTGAGTCTGGGCCTACCGGGATCTGCCGTACATTCATGGCAGCCAAGAACTCTGGAATACTGGGCAATGGGTGGGGAGTGTGGATGTCCGCCATCGAGCTACTCCTTCTGCGCTTCGGCAAGTCGGGTGAGGCGCCTGCGTTCGCGTTGTGAGGGGGGTTTGAAGAGTTCGGGGGCGTTCGGGCGCGCGAGTGCGTCGCGGTGTTCGGGATGTTCGTGCATGTGGAGTAGGACTGCCATCAACGCGTTCGGCTCGGGTGCGAGGAAAGGAGTGCGGAGGACAAGAAAGTCTGGGCGAGTCTTCCCATCGTCTGGCCAGTGGGGATATATGTCGATATTGCCGGTGGTTGCCTCGTCTACATCGATCCTGCCCTCGCCGATGGTGTCGATGTCATCCCATTCCAGGGGGTGTCATGGCAACCGTGTAAGTCCGGGCGATCCATGATCGTATTGCCCTGGACGGGCGGTTGAAGGAGTGATTTGTGAGCAAGGACACATCATCGG
>JAFMQT010000433.1 GCA_017354515.1 Nocardia sp.
AGCGGATTGGGTCTGTCGATCGTGCAGGCGCTGGTGCTGGCGCACGGTGGCAGCGTGTCGGTGCGCAGTGAACCCGGGCAGGGCACCACCTTCGAGGTGCGCCTGCCCCGGGAACGGCAATAAACGGCGGGCGGGGTCAGTCCGGGACGTTCGCGCCGTAACCGAGATCGCGGAGCGCCTGCTTGATCTTGGCCTGCGCCTCGTCCAGCGATTCCGGGCTGGGATCGGTATTCGCGCCGGAGATGTCGAAGTCGCTCAGCTCGAACGCCGGGAACACGTGCAGATGTAGGTGCGCGACCTCCAGTCCGGCGATGAGCAGACCGGCGCGCGGGGCGTCCCAGGCCTTGCGCACGGCCTGCCCGATCTTCTGGGCGACCTCGTTGATCCGGGCGAACCGCGCCGGATCCAGGTCCTGCCACTGATCGATCTCCTGCCTCGGCACGATGAGCGTATGCCCCTGGGTGACCGGGGCGATGGTCAGGAAGGCGACGAATTCCTCGTCCTCCCAGACGAATCGGCCCGGCAGCTGACCGGCGATGATCGCACTGAATACGGAAGCCATGGGGCCTATCTTGCCTGTGTCGACGCGGCAGCGGCGGCCGGGGCGGTGCGCGCGGCGTCCGGAGGGCATCGCCCCTACCCGGCGATGCCGGTGGTCGGCGTCGCTTAAGCTGTGCTGCGTGCGTGTACTCGTCATCGGTGCTGGAGCCCGTGAACATGCCCTGGTAGAGGCCTTGCGCCGCGATCCCGCGGTGAGCGCGGTCGCCGCCGCACCCGGCAATCCGGGGATGGCGGCCATCGCGGAACTACGGCCGGTCGATCCGGCGAGTGCGGAGTCGGTGGTCGCCCTGGCCCGCGAGATCGCCGCCGATCTGGTCGTGATCGGCCCCGAGGTGCCGCTGGTCCTCGGCATCGCCGATGCGGTGCGGGCCGCGGGAATCGCCTGTTTCGGCCCGTCCGCCGAGGCCGCTCGGATCGAGGGGTCCAAGGCCTTCGCCAAGGATGTCATGGCCGCCGCCGGCGTACGCACCGCGCACAGTGAGATCGTCGACAATCCCGGTGAGCTCGACGCCGCGCTGGACCGGTTCGGCCCGACCTGGGTGGTCAAGGACGACGGCCTGGCCGCGGGTAAGGGGGTGGTGGTGACCGCGGACCGGCACGCCGCCCGCGATCACGCGGCCGAACTGCTCGAACAGGGCCATCCGGTACTGCTGGAATCATTCCTGGACGGTCCGGAGGTCTCGCTGTTCTGCCTGGTCGACGGCGAGACGGTGGTACCGCTGCTGCCCGCGCAGGACCATAAGCGCGTCGGCAACGGGGACACCGGCCCCAACACCGGCGGTATGGGTGCGTACACGCCGCTGCCGTGGCTGGCGCCCGACGCCGTCACCGAGATCGTCGACGATGTCGTGAAACCCGTTGCGGCCGAAATGGTCCGGCGCGGCGCGGCGTTCTCGGGCCTGCTGTACGCCGGTCTGGCCATCGGACAGGCGGGTCCCGCGGTCGTCGAATTCAATTGCCGCTTCGGCGATCCCGAGACCCAGGCGGTACTGGCCCTGCTGGACAGCCCGCTCGGCGCGCTGTTGCACGCGACCGCCACCGGCACCCTGGATACGCTGGAGCCGCCCCGCTGGAAGGATGGCGCCGCCATCACCGTGGTGCTGGCCGCGGAGAACTATCCGTCCCGACCGCGCACCGGCGACGTGATCGCCGGAACCGAGGAGTCGATGGCGAATACCGAAGTGCTGCATGCCGGTACCGCGCAGGGCGACGACGGCTCGCTGGTCTCGGCGGGCGGCCGGGTGCTGAACGTGGTGGCCTCGGGCGCGGACCTGTCCGAGGCGCGGACCCGCGCATATGAGCGGATCGCGGCGATCCGCCTGCCCGGCGGTCACTACCGCACCGATATCGCCCTGGCCGCGGTCGAGGACCGGATCACGATCCCGGCTCGGGCCTGACTCGAGCCCGCCGCTCGGGGGCGGTCCGCCGATCGGGTTGATGGGCGGCGTCAGCCGACCTTGATTCCGCGCTGCGCCAGCCACGGCTGCGGGTCCACATGCTGGCCGTTGATCAGGATTTCGAAATGCAGATGCGGTCCGGTGGAATCGCCGCGGTTGCCGACCCGGGCGATCTGCTGTCCGGCGCGCACATGTTCGCCCACCGAGACCGAGAAGTCGTACATGTGGCCGTAGACGGAGATGGTTCCGTCGCTGTGCCGGATGCGTACCCACAGGCCGAATCCCTGGGCGGGACCGGCATCGATCACGACCCCGTCGGCGACCGCGTAGATCGGTGAGCCGATGGGTGCGGCGATATCGATGCCGTAGTGGAAACTGCCCCAGCGGCCGCCGTATCCCGAACTGAACACCCCGCGCGCCGGCAAGGCGAATCCGCTGATCCCGGGTGCGATCCCGCCGGGCAGAGCGGTCATTCCCGGCGCCGCGGCGGGCGCTCCGGGAATCCAAGTCTGCGGGGTGCCGGCGACGGCCGCCGCGGCTTCGGCCCGCGCGCGGTCCAAAGTGGCCTGCGCGGCCGCGTCTACGACCTGCGATTCGCGGACCCGTTCGCCGTTGTCGATGGCGTCCAGATAGCGCTTGCTGGTTTCCGGGGCGGCCTGCACCTGCAATCCGTAGGCGACCGGAATACGTTGCGCCACACCTGGTTCAGGAGTCGAATGGACGATCTCGGGGGCTTCGGTATCGGCGGCCGACAGCAGTCCGACCACCAGCATCGCGATCACCAGGACGCGGTGCACGCTCACCCAGTCGCGCATCCGTGGCCACAGTGCCCGCATGTCATCACGCCAATTTCGGCGCCGTTGTTCGCGGTAGAACCGCACACTCAGGGCCTGCCACCGGGCGAGCGCCCGCCGCGCCCGCCATAGTCTCGAGCGGAGTGCGGCGCGGCCGGCGACCGGGCGCATCCGGGCTCGCAATGTGGGCCGATCCCGGCGCAAGTTCGTACGCCAGTCGGGGCGGATGACGGTCCAACCCCCCTGGTACGAGGTCACGCGGCGGGCCGGATCGGACATTCTGCCGACGATAACAGGGCACTCACCGAATCCGCAGGCAGGCGCGGATGCGCACAGCTTCCCCTAAGGATATGGCGCGGCGCTCCGAATGCGGCGGCGACGGCGCGCGGGTGCACACGTCACGGGATGTTCTACGGTCGTCGGGTGCGCAGTGAATCCCGTCGTTCGGCAGTGCCGACCTTCTTTGTGATGGATGTGTGGAAGGCCGCGGCCGAACGTGCCCGCACCCACGGCGATGTGCTGGTGCTGGCAGCCGGTCAGCCCTCCACGCCCGCGCCGGCCCCCGTGCTGCGGGCCACCAAATCCGCCCTCGACTCCGAATTGTTCGGGTATACCGAGACTTTCGGCATTCCGGAGCTGCGCGCCGCGATCGCGGCCCACCACCGCGACGGTTACGGGATCGCCGTCGACGCCGAGGATGTCGTGGTCACCACCGGCTCCTCGGGGGCATTCACGCTGATATTCCTGGCTGCCTTCGACATCGGGGACACCGTGGTGGTCGCCAGGCCCGGCTATCCCGCCTATCGCAATACCCTGACCGCGCTCGGCTGCCGGGTCGTCGAACTCGACTGCGGCCCGCGCACCCGCTTTCAGCCGACGGTCGAGATGCTCGAGGCGCTGCCGGAGCCGCCGGCGGGGTTGATCGTGGCCAGTCCGGCGAATCCGACCGGGACGATGATCGCTCCCGAGGAATTGGCGGCGCTGGCGCGCTGGTGCGATGCCAACGGCACCCTGCTGATCTCCGATGAGATTTACCACGGCATTTCCTATTCCGGTGCGGGCGGGGACACCGAACCGGTGAGCTCGGCCTGGGAGACCTCACAGGAGGCGGTGGTCGTCGGCTCGGTGTCGAAATACTTCTCGATGACCGGCTGGCGGCTGGGCTGGATGCTGGCGCCGGCCCGGTTGCGCCCGGCGCTGCAACGGCTGGCCTCGAATATGACCGTATGCCCGCCGGCGATTTCGCAGTACGCGGCCGTGCACGCGTTCGACGACGAGGCCCGGACCGAACTCGACGGTCATGTGCGTCGTTACGCCCGCAATCGGGAACTGCTGCTCGACGGACTGCCGCGGATGGGGATCGGTGATCTCGCACCGGCGGACGGAGCCTTCTACGCCTATGCCGATATCGCTCATCTGACCC
>JAFMQT010000120.1 GCA_017354515.1 Nocardia sp.
CTTCCGCCGACTGACCGCCCTCACCAAGGCTCAGACCGACCTGCTGGCACGACTCACCATCCCCGCACCGAAACAGATCATCGACATCACCGCAGCAGCCTGACCAGCGCAGATACCGTCGACTAGATACACGCCTTCTTCGCGCGTGCACCCATGTCCATGCAGGTCAAGCCCGAAAACGCCGCTCCATGCCTACTGAATTCTGCGGAACCCGGGCCCGACATCTCGATTGAGAGGAATCGATCATGGACCAAAACTCGCTCACCAGGCCTCTCGGGAAAGACAAGAGGACGAAAGCTCTGAGAGTCGGCCTGGCAGTGGCCGGTCTCGGCGCCATTGTCGCGATATCTGCGTGTGGAGGCGGCGGCTCGACCACCGCGGTGAACACATCATCGCAGTCCTACAAAATGGGGCTCGCGACCGGCACCAACGGTCAGGCCGAAATCGCCGCATTCGGCGGGTTCGACATCCTCAGCAATACGGAGCGGAAACTCTCACCGCAGGATGCGTGCGAAGGCCAATGGGACCTCGACAATGGCTCAGCACCCGAGCTGAAACTGTCCAAGACGGACTACATGGCGGGGTGCCTATACGGGATCGCCCACAACCCCGACGCGAGCCAGGCACCCGCGGCGACGGTGACGCCGCCGTTCAAGAAGGGGCCCAACGGTTCCACGATCCCGAATCGGCCGGGTTCATAACCGCTCGGCACCGATCCGCGAGGTTATCGGCCCCCGAACCACGGCAGCTGCCGCTGCTCGGCGTGGTGGCGAAGTCGCAGCCGGACCGTCTCGTGAACTGGCAGGTTGTCCAGTTCCTCGAGGGTGAGGAATTCGACCGAGGTGGATTCGCTCGATACGCGGATCTCGCCGCCGGTCACTCGCCCGTAGTAGACGACCGCGAACTCTTGCCGTACCTCGCCATCGGCGTATTCGATCACGTGGGCGGGATCGGTGTATATCCCGAGCAGCCCCGTGATTTCGATTTCGAGGCCGGTTTCCTCCCTGGTCTCCCGGATGACGCAGTTCTCCAGGGTCTCCCCGAGTTCCATGATCCCGCCGGGCAGCGACCAGTTCCCCGAATCACCGCGGCGTTGCATGAGCACGCGGCCCACATCGTCGACTACCAGCGCTGAAGCCCCAGGTTTCAGCGAGTTCGGTTTCGGCGCGGCCGGGTCGTTGTAGTAGTCACGCCGTGAGCCCATCAGCGACCTCTCGTGTCGGGTACGTGACCGTTGTGCCCCAGATCTGTTCGAACTGGTCCGCGAACGATTCAAAAATGCCGTACGGCGACAACTTCCGCAGATGCAACGCGGTGTGCTGGTAGCCGCGGGCACGGAACAGGTACGGCGTCACGACCATCTCGTCGTCGAAACGGAACACCGAGTTGTACAGGTGCGTCGAGTGCAACCCCACCGAGCATCCCGGAGTATCCGCCAGCGGCCCCAGCATCGACAGCGCGTTTCGGATCCGGCCGGGAAGGGTCCCGTTCATCTGCTCGAGGACGTCCCGCTCCGCGACATGCGTGCATTCGGGATCAGCAAACCCCAGCCGCACCCGACATCCGTCACGGCATTTGGCGGCGATCATGTCAGACGCATCGGGGAGCAGCTCGAATACGAACGGGTACGCATACCCCATGATGTCAATTCGCTGAGTCGCATTGTGCACCAATGAAATCCAGAGATCATTCGGCACTTCCGCCCGGTGCGCGTACGCACTGACCACTTCGGCGGTTGCCGGTGCCCCAGCCTGGGTATCCGGCCGCGCTGCAGGCCACAAGGTTTCTTCGGTCTCGCCGAGCAGTTCGGCGACACGGAGCCGGGTCCTGCGGTGTGGTATCCGCCCGGCGAGCCACCTGTTCACCGTCTTCACGTCGACCTCCACGGCCGCCGCCAGCTCGGCCGGGCTCAACTCGGCCCGGAGTATGGCCGTCTCGAGTCGATGCAGGGGCATACGTAGACACTAGAGGACATTTGAAACGTCCGCGTAAACGTACCTGACACAGTTCTAGTGTCCGCCGGTCATCCCTACCTTCAGAACCGGGCCGCCCGGCCGACGAGGCTGGTCGGGTGGGGCCCTTCCAAAGCACCGGCGAAGGAGTAATGATGGACGGAGTTCTGGTCGCGCTGACACTTGCACTACTAGCGTTGACCGCGTCCTTATTGCGACTCCCGCTCCGCGGCGACCAGCCCCGGGCCCGGCACCGATGAACCGCGGTGTGCCGATCGCCCTCGGCTGGGTGCGCGCCGAATCCGATGCCTTCGATTGGGATGCCGCCCAAATCCGTAGGCTCGCAAGGCATCTCGGCTATCGGCTGGTGTGGCCGCCCGAGCGCAGCCGGATTCCGTTGGCCGACCAGGTACGCGCACACTACGCCGATGCCGTGATCGCGATGGCGCCAACCGATTTCGACGTGATCACCCTGCAATCGGTGATGTGCGTGGCCGATGTCGAGACTGTCATTCCGCGGCTGTCGTTCGCGCGGTGGGCCACCACGCAGGAATCCGGCCTCCCCGGATGAGGGTCTCTGGCGCAAACGGCGCTGCGGGAGAACCAGTTCCCACGGGGCTACGGCCCCCCACAGGCTCAGCCCGTTGCACCCACCACTTCCACTCCGTGAATCCGGGCCGCCTTCTGCATCCCGTCGTCCAGCGTCATCAATGGATACGCGAGACGCTGAGCCAACGCGATATACCCGGCATCCGCATAGGTGGCATTGTCGACCATCCCGACCGCAGCGACCGAATCCACCGGCTCGCGGATTCGCTCGACGGGATGAGTGCTGAACGCGGCGATCAGTTCACGCGCCTGATCGAACTCGAGCTGACCACGGCGAGCCAGACGAATGAGCGCGGATCCCACTTCGAAATCGACATGCGGCGGCGAGACACATCCAGCGATGCGAATTCGGTCCGCATAGCCCGATGGCAGTGCCCCGCGTAACAGATCGACCCACACTGAGGCATCGACGACGATCACTCGTCCCCCCGGTCGTAATCGTCCCGGACCTCCCGCACCACGTCGGCACCGGATATCGTTGCACCACCGGTGATTCCGATCCGCCGCTGCGTCCGCCGCAACTTCTCGTCCCACTCGGTAATTGCTCGCCGCTGCAGCTCTCGCCGGACGTCGGCGGCCATCAAGTCACGCAGATACGCCGACACGGACTTGTGCTCCGCATTGGCCTTCTCCGCGATCACCGCGGCCACGTCATCAGGCACGTCGCGTACCTGCACTGTCGCCATAACCGCACCTCCGGCCTACATGCACTAATTCATGCACAGCATAGCCTGCACACCAAGCCGCGGCCACCCCCACCGATAGGGCACGAAAAAGCCTCCAATCTGCATTACAGATCAGAGGCTGCGTGTGGGCGCAGAGGGGTTCGAACCCCCGACCGCTGGTGTGTAAGACCAGAGCTCTACCACTGAGCTATACGCCCGGACTTCACCGGCCGGAAGCGGTGAAGAGCGTGCCACGCCGAACGCGGCGGTTTACGAATCTAACGCAGCGAGCGCCTTCTCCCAAGCCGCCTGGTCACGAGGCTCTCCGGGCTCGTTCATCTCGGCGAAGCGGATGATTCCGTCCTTGTCGATGACGAAGGTGCCGCGGTTGGGGAAGCCGGTCTTGTCGTTGAACACCCCGTAGGCCTGGGCGACGGCGCCGTGCGGCCAGAAATCCGAGAGCAGCGGGAAGGTGTATCCCTGTTCGGCCGCCCAGATCTTGTGGGTGGGCGGCGGGCCGACGGAGACCGCGAGGATCTCGGCGTTGTCGTTCTGGAACTTGGGGAGCTCATCGCGCACCTTGCACAGTTCGCCCTGGCAGATGCCGGTGAACGCGAGCGGATAGAACACCAGCAGTACGTTCTTGACGCCCTTGTAGTCGGCCAGCGAGACGTCTTGGTTGTTCTGATCCTTGAGCGTGAAGTCCGGTGCGGCCGAGCCGATTTCGAGTGGCATACCTATCCCTTCTGTCCGCGATGACGCGGTGATCAGCGTTGCTTGGTAGGGGTTTTCGGCTGCATCAGTTTGGTGGCCGTCCAGGTTCCCAGGGTCACCGGAGTGGTGGAGGTCAGCCCCGCGGTGGGGGCGGACTCGGCGATCTCACTGGGGTCCACATGACCGGGCTGGCCGGTCTTGGGGGTGAGAACCCACACCACACCGTCCTCGGCGAGCGGGCTGATCGCGTCCATCAGCTCGTCGACAAGATCACCGTCGCCGTCGCGCCACCACAGCAGCACGACGTCGATGACTTCATCGGTGTCCTCGTCGAGAAGTTCCGAGCCGACCTCGTCCTCGATGGACGAGCGCAAATCGTCCGACGTATCTTCGTCCCAGCCGAGCTCCTGGACCACCATCCCGTGAGCAATGCCAAGCTTCTGAGCGTAGTTCTGCGCGTCCGCCGCGGCGACCACGGTGGTGTCCTCCTCAACTCCCGACAACAGATAGTTGCAAGCGAACATGGTTATCGGCCGCAACGCAAGCCGATCCGGCTAAATAACTTACGAAATGTCGTCCGATCGCGCGGTGAACATACCCCCGGCTATCGCGCCGGACATGCCGCCCGCGCCGCGTTCAACGCGTCGTTGACCCGCTTACTCGAGTCGTTGAGCATGCCTACCGGCGAGGTGTAGGTCATCTTGCGCGATTCGGCGGCGAGCCCGCGCGCGGCGTTCACATAGTCGGTGAGTTTCTGCTGCAGATCCGGTGGGAGTGCGCCCGCGGCGGACTTGACCCGCCCCTCCACGGCGGCGGCCGCGCCCTCCAGGGTCTGCGCCGACAGGTCGCGCTTGGCGTCCTGATCGGGCGCGTTGGCATCGTGAGCGTCGACGAATTCGTTGTACTTGGTCACCGCGGGACCGGTGGTGTCCCGGAAGGGTGTGCAGTTGTCGGCGACGGCCTTGGCTTGCGCGGCAGCCTTTTTCGAGGAGGTGGCCGCCGCCGACGAGGAGGCCATCTCGGTTCGGTAGGCAGCCACCACGGCCTGATTCGCGGTGGCATTGCCGTGCACCGCGCTCGAACATCCCGCGACCACCAGGCCGGTGCCGACCGCCAGGGCCGCACACGCCAATCCGAACCCTCGTGGGTTCAGCATCTTCATCGTCATCCCCGCTTCTGAACGAGCAATACCGCCTAGCGAACGGTACTGGATTCCGGGCTGACATGATGATCTGGGACGCATCCTCGACAAAGATGTGAGGTGCGCCCCCGACCGTGAGCGACGGATCGTTCCGCACACCAGCGGAACCGTCCGGGGTTAGAGCCATCAGCTTGTCCACCCCCTGTACGAGGAGCACTGAATATTGACCGATCTGATGCACCCGAATTCATCGAGTCCCGCAAGCGAATCCGCCGGCGGCTCCCCGCGACCGGCCGGACCGCGTGTGCGTGTGATCCGCGAGGGTGTGGCCTCGTATCTGCCCGACATCGACCCGGAGGAGACCAGCGAATGGCTGGACTCCTTCGACGAGATGCTCGAGCGCGAGGGTGCGGGCCGCGCTCGCTATCTGATGTTGCGACTGCTCGAGCGAGCCGGGGAACGCCACGTCACGATCCCCTCGCTGACCTCCACCGATTACGTCAACACCATCCCGACCGAGAACGAGCCCTGGTTTCCCGGCGATGAGGAGGTCGAGCGCCGCTACCGAGCCTGGATCCGCTGGAACGCCGCGGTCATGGTGCACCGCGCGCAGCGGCCCGGAATCGGTGTGGGCGGGCATATTTCGACCTACGCGTCCTCGGCTGCGCTCTACGAGGTGGGTTTCAACCACTTCTTCCGCGGTAAGGACCATCCCGGCGGCGGTGACCAGGTCTTCGTCCAGGGCCACGCCTCCCCCGGTGTCTACGCGCGCGCCTTCCTGGAGGGGCGGCTGACCGAGGATCAGCTCGACGGTTTCCGTCAGGAGTACAGCCACGGCGGGCCCGGCCACGGCCTGTCCTCGTATCCGCATCCGCGGCTGATGCCCGATTTCTGGGAATTCCCGACGGTGTCCATGGGGTTGGGTCCGATGAACGCGATCTACCAGGCGCGATTCAACCACTACCTGCGCGACCGCGGTATCAAGGACACCTCCGACCAGCATGTGTGGGCGTTCCTGGGCGACGGTGAGATGGACGAGCCCGAATCGCGCGGCCTGATTCAGGTCGCGGCCAATGAGGGCCTGGACAACCTGACCTTCGTCATCAACTGCAATCTGCAGCGACTGGACGGTCCGGTTCGCGGTAACGGCAAGATCATCCAGGAGCTCGAGTCGTTCTTCCGCGGCGCCGGCTGGAATGTCATCAAGGTCATCTGGGGCCGGGAGTGGGACGCGCTACTGGGCGCCGACCGCGACGGTGCCCTGGTCAACCTGATGAACTCCACTCCCGATGGCGATTACCAGACCTACAAGGCCAATGACGGCGCCTATGTGCGCGAGCACTTCTTCGGCCGGGATCCGCGCACGAAGGAATTGGTGAAGGGCCTGACCGATCAGCAGATCTGGAATCTCAAGCGCGGCGGCCACGACTACCGGAAGATCTACGCGGCCTACGCGGCGGCGCAATCGCATCAGGGTAAGCCGACGGTCATCCTCGCCAAGACCATCAAGGGTTACGGCCTGGGTAAGCATTTCGAGGCCCGCAACGCCACCCATCAGATGAAGAAGATGACGGTGGAGGACCTCAAGGCCTTCCGCGATCTGCAGCGCATCCCGATCACCGACGCCCAGCTCGAGGCCGATCCGTATCTGCCCCCGTACTACCACCCGGGGAAGGATGCGCACGAGCTCCGCTACATGGAGGATCGACGCCGGCAGCTGGGCGGCTATCTGCCCGAACGACGTTCGGCCGCGGCGCCGCTGGTGCTGCCCGACGAGAAGCCCTACGCCTCGGTGCGCAAGGGTTCGGGTAAGCAGAAGGTGGCGACCACGATGGCATTCGTCCGCCTGATGAAGGAGTTGCTGCGAGACGAGAACATCGGCAAGCGGATCGTTCCGATCATTCCCGACGAGGCCCGCACCTTCGGTATGGACTCGTGGTTCCCGTCGCTGAAGATCTACAACCGCAACGGCCAGCTCTACACCTCGGTCGACGCGGAATTGATGCTGGCCTACAAGGAAAGTCAGGTCGGCCAGATCCTGCACGAGGGCATCAACGAGGCCGGGTCCACGGCGTCGTTCACCGCGGTCGGCACCTCGTACGCCACCCATGGCGAACCGATGATCCCGCTGTACATCTTCTATTCGATGTTCGGCTTCCAGCGCACCGGCGACGGTCTGTGGGCGGCGGCCGACCAGATGGCCCGCGGTTTCGTCCTCGGCGCGACCGCCGGGCGGACCACGCTCACCGGTGAGGGCCTGCAGCACAACGACGGTCACTCGTTGCTGCTGGCCTCGACCAATCCGGCGGCGCTGGCCTACGATCCGGCCTTCGCCTTCGAGATCGCGCATATCGTGCGGGAGGGACTGCGCCGGATGTACGGCGGCGGGCGACCACGGCTGGGCCCGGGCGGCGATCCGGCCTCGGAGGTGCCCGGCACGCATCCGGTGATGCGGGAGGACACCTTCGGCGGGGAGAACATCTTCTACTACATCACCCTGTACAACGAGCCGTATCAGCAACCGGCCGAGCCGGAAGGCCTCGATGTCGAGGGTCTGCTGAAGGGGATGTACCTGTTCCGCCGGGGCGGTGAGGGGTCGGTGCGCGCCCAGATCCTGGTCTCGGGTGTGACGATGCCCGACGGTCTGCGCGCCCAGGAACTGCTGGCGCGGGATTGGGGTGTGGCCGCGGATGTGTGGTCGGTGACCTCGTGGAGTGAATTGCGGCGCGAGGCCCTGGCCCAGGAGATTCACGCGCTGCGGCATCCGGCTTCGGCGACCACGGACGCCTATGTGACACAGGCGCTTTCACAGTCGGCGGGGCCGGTGGTGGCCGCCTCGGACTGGATGCGGGCGGTGCCGGACCAGATCCGCAAATGGATTCCCGGTGACTACACCACCCTCGGCACGGACGGATTCGGCTTCTCCGATACCCGCCCGGCCGCGCGGCGGGTGTTCAACGTCGACGCCGAATCGATTGCGGTAGCGGTGCTCACGAGCCTGGTCCGCGACGGCTCGATCGAGGCCTCGGTCCTGACCCGGGCGGTCGCCGACTACCGCGTCCACGATGTCGACGCGGCACCGAAATCGGTCAGCACCGAGGAACAACTCGCGTGATGTCCCGGGGCGCGATCGGGCCGATCGCGCCCCGGATTCCGGTCGGGAACCCCGGGCGCGACACTCACTCCAGCACCGGGGTTACTTTGCCCGGACCGGAAGATGACGGAATATTGAACTGTGGAACGTAAACCGCCACGCCCGCGCCGGGTTTCCGAGGGATCCTCCGAGCACGAGGTCTACCTGCCGACCGGGGCACTGTCCCCGAACCGGCAAACCCGCGATCCGCTGCCGGACACCCTGCTCAAACGAGTGAAGCAGTTCTCCGGCCGGCTCTCCACCGAGGCCGTGTCCTCGATGGAGGACCGGCTGCCGTTCTTCGGCGATCTGGACGCGGCCCAGCGCGCCGGGGTGCAGATGCTGGTGCAGACGGCGGTGGTCAACTTCCTGGAGTGGTTGCAGGACCCCGACAGCGATATCCGTTTCAGTCTCGACGCCTTCCAGGTGATTCCGCAGGATCTGGCCCGGCGACTGACGCTGCGCCAGACCGTGGACATGGTCCGGGTGGCGATGGATTTCTTCGAGCAGTGGCTGCCGGCGCTGGCCCGCAACGACCGGCAGCTGGTCGCGTTGACCGAGGCGGTGCTGCGCTACGGCCGCGAACTCGGATTCGCGGCGGCGTCGGTCTACGCCAGCGCCGCCGAATCCCGAGGCGCCTGGGACACCCGGCTCGAGGCCCTGGTCGTCGACGCGGTCGTGCGCGGAGATACCGGCCCGGAAATGCTCTCGCGGGCCGCGACATTGAATTGGGACGCCACCGCCGCGGCCACCGTGCTGGTCGGCACCCCGCCGAAAGATCAAGTGGCGGTGGTGGGTTCGGTACACATCATAGCGGCGCGGCACGCCCGCGCGGCACTTGCGGTAGTGCAGGGGTCGCGCTTGGTGATGGTGGTCAGCGGGAATCTCAGCGAGACCGGATACCTCTCGCCGTTCGTCATGGATCTGCTGGCCGAGGCCTTCTCCGAGGGCCCGGTGGTGATCGGGCCGACCGTGCGCACCCTGTCCGCGGCCCATATCTCCGCGGTGGAGGCGATGGCGGGAATGGAGGCCGTGGTCGGCTGGCGCGCGGCGCCCAGGCCGGTGCACGCGGCCGAGCTGCTGCCCGAGCGGGCCCTGCTCGGCGACCGTGCCGCGGTTCAGGCTCTCAACGAATTCGTTGTGCTACCCTTGGCCGCCGCCGGATCGGCCCTGTCGGACACTCTCGACGCCTATCTGGACTGTGGTGGAGCAGTGGAGACGTGCGCACGTCAGCTGTTCGTTCATCCAAATACCGTTCGATATCGGCTGAAGCGAATCGCCGAAGTTACCGGCCGGGATCCGATGAATTCCCGTGATGCGTATGTACTCCGAATCGCAGCCACAGTAGGTCGTTTGACACGAACACGTAACGAATCGTCATCCCCAGCACCAGAGGACTCATTCGTCACTTCCGCGGAGGACCGGCCGTAACGGAACTCCTGGTTCGCCCGATGGATGTTCAGCCACATGGCCTTTTGTGGGGTCCATACAAAAGCTGCCCGAAAGCTTCATTGGCGCCGACATCTCCGAGAGGGCACCCGAGGGTGTTTCGTTGTACAGGTGATCGCGTTGTTCGCCCCTGGACAGGGCTCCCAGACTCCCGGCATGCTCGCGCCGTGGCTCGATCTTCCCGGTGCGCGTGACCGCCTCGAACTGTGGTCCAAGGCCTCCGGCCTGGATCTGCTGCGACTGGGCACCACCGCCACCGCGGAAGAGATCACCGACACCGCGGTGACCCAGCCGCTGGTGGTGGCCGCCGCGCTGCTGGCCTATTCAGAGATTCCCGACGACACCGTTCCCGCACAGACCCTGGTCGCCGGGCATTCGGTGGGTGAGCTGGCCGCCGCCGCCATCGCCGGTGTGATCACCGCCGATGACGCGGTCAAACTGGCCGCTATTCGCGGCGGTGAGATGGCCAAGGCCTGCGCACTGGTCCCGACCGGTATGTCCGCCGTCCTCGGCGGTGACGAGACCGCGGTGCTCGAGCGGCTCGCCGAACTCGATCTGGTTCCGGCCAACCGCAACG
>JAFMQT010000434.1 GCA_017354515.1 Nocardia sp.
GCCTGGGCTCCCTATTGGCGGCGTCGATGCAGATCCGCTGTATCGACGCCGCCCGGGAAGCGGCGAGGCTGGCCGCTCGCGGAGCCGAAGCCGACGCGGCCCCGGCGGCGCATCGGGTAGCCCCCGCCGGAGCCGACGTCGAGCTTCGGACCGAGGACGACCGGGTGGTCGCGACGGTGCGGGCACGAGCACCGCTGCTTCCGCTCCTGCGACTGCGGGCCGAGGCGGTGGCCGCTCGTGAACCGGGGGAGGTGACGTGAGGGAGTCTTTCGGCCGTTCGAAGGACACCGCGGGTGGAGCGACGATCACCGCGTGCCTGGCGCTGACGGCTCTACTGCTGATCACGGTGATCCTGGTGCAGACCGCCGCGGCCATCTGCACTCGCCATCAGGCGCAAAGTGCCGCCGACCTGGCGGCGTTGGGCGCTGCCGCAGCGTTGAACGGCGGTACCGGAGCCGCCTGTGATAGGGCGGAATCGCTCGCGAGATCAATGCGGATGCGAGTGCGCGAGTGTGCCGTTCTGGAATGGGATGTCACGGTCACGGTCGAGGGTTCGGTATCGAGTGGAGTATTGGTCGGTCGTTCAGTTTCCGCGGTGGCGCGAGCGGGTCCCGTTGCGAGCGGAAATCAGTCGTGAAACCGCGAGTCTGCTATCGGCTACGGAGGGGTGGTGTGTGCGATATTCCCGCCCGGGAACGCATTTCTTAATTGTATTCAGCAAGTATCAAATTCGATCGCGCAATTCTTGAAGCATTCGGATCGGAAGATGATTCCGTAAAGGTGCAGGCGTGAATGCCCGCATGTCCAGTAGCCGCTGGAGCAATGCCCTAGTTAACAGAACCATCGTCCTGTTTATTGGTTCTCGGGGAGGGGTCCTGCTCGGGTAGTTCGGTCAGCAGTGCCGTCAGCAGGGCCGCCGCGCCGCTCTTGTCCAGCGGCGAGTTGCCGTTTCCGCACTTGGGAGACTGCACGCAGGACGGGCAGCCGTGCTGGCAGGTGCATGATGTGATCGCCGAGTGGGTGGCCGTCAGCCAGGTCCGCAGCCGGGTGAATCCACGTTCGGCGAATCCGGCGCCGCCGCGGTGCCCGTCGTAGACGAAGACCGTGGGCAGACCGGTATCGGGGTGGTCGGCGATGGAAACACCGCCCACATCCCAGCGGTCACAGCTCGCGACCAGCGGCAACATCCCGATCGCGGCGTGTTCGGCCGCGTGCAGGGCACCGGGGACCCGGCGCGGGGTGATGCCGGCGATAGCGAGCAGGCGCGGGGTGAGGGTCCAGAAGACCGCCCGGGTCGGCAGTACCTGCTCGGGCAGATCGAGTTCGATCAGGTCTAGCACCTCACCGCCCGGCAGTTTGCGCAGATAGCCGACGACTCGCGAGGTCACCAGGACTTCGGCCAGGGTTACGGTGACCTGGTCATATACCTGTGTTCGCAGGGATCCGGCCACGGCGACCGAGGTGGTGGCCCGGGAACTGGTCGTCCATCCGGGATCGTCGGCGTGTACGAACGCGACCTGGCCGTCGAGATCCAGTTCGTCGACCACGTAGCTCTCCCCCTGATGCAGATGGACCGCACCGGTGTGCAGCGTCGCCGGTGCGCGCCCGGAATCGGCGGATCCCAGGAGTTGCCCGGTGGCGATGTCGACGATCGCGACCTGCCCGCCGACGCCCGCGCGCAGTTCAAGCTCATCATGCGGATCGTCGGCCGAGGTCGGATGCCAGCGGGCCGGTCCGCTGCGGTACTCGCGTCGTTTGAGCAGGCCCTGAGTGGCCAGATCCTGGGCCACCGCCCAGCTTCCGAACTCGTGTATCTCCGCGTCTGTCAACGGGTGCTCACCGGCCGCGCACAGCAGGTGAGGTGCGGCGACACAGGGATTGTGCGGATCGGTAACCGTTGCCTCGACGGGGGTTTCGAGCAGTGCGTCTGGGTGATGGACCAGGTAGGTGTCGAGCGGGTCGTCCCTGGCTACCATCAGCACCAATGAGCCCTGCTTGCGGCGGCCCGCGCGCCCGGCTTGCTGCCAGAACGAAGCGACCGTCCCGGGGAATCCGGCCATCACCACCGCGTCCAGCCCCGCGATATCCACGCCGAGTTCCAGCGCTGAGGTGGTGGCGGCGCCCAGCAGCGCGCCGTCCGACAGCGCGCTTTCGAGCTCCCGCCGGTCCTCTGCCAGATAACCGGATCGATAGGCCGCGACCCGCTCGACCAGGGCAGGGTCGGTCCGGGAGAGGTGGCGGCGCGCATCCAGAGCCACGGTCTCCGCCGACCTGCGCGACCGCACGAAGGTCAGCGTCCGTGCCCCCTCCGCCACCAGCTCGGACATGATGTGCGCGGCCTCGGTATTCGCCGCCCGGCGAATCGGGGCGCCGTTCTCGCCCGCGGACCCCTCGAGCAGCGGAGGTTCCCACAGCGCGATGGTGCGTGCACCGCGCGGAGAGCCATCGTCGGTGACCGCGGTGACCGGGGCGCCGATCAGGCGCTCGGCGGCCGCGGCGGGTTCGGCGGTGGTGGCCGAACACAGCACGAAGACCGGATCGGCGCCGTAATGGGCGGCCAGCCGCCGCAGCCGGCGCAGCACCATCGCCACCTGGGAACCGAAAATGCCCCGGTAGGCATGACATTCGTCGACGACGACGTAGCGCAGACCACGCAGGACCCGCGCCCAGCGGGGATGGGCTCGCAGGATGCCCGCGTGCAGCATGTCGGGGTTGGTGAAGATCCACCGTCCGTTCGCACGTACCCATTGCCGCACCTCGGACCCGGTATCGCCGTCGTAGGTGGCCGGATGGACCTCGCGGAGCACGCCGGAGCCGGTGAGCTGCACTATCGCCCGGAATTGATCGGCCCCCAGCGCTTTCGTAGGCGCCAGATACAGCGCGCAGGCCCGCTGATCCCGGTGCAGGTCGGTCAGGACGGGAAGTTGATACCCGAGCGATTTGCCCGAGGCGGTCCCGGTGGCGACTACGACGTGGGTGCCCGCCCGGGCAAGATCGGCGGTGCGGACCTGGTGTGACCAGGGCACTCGGATCCCGGATTCGCCGAGTGCCTCGATGACCTCGGCCGATACCCAATCGGGCCAGTCCCCGACCTGGGCGGCACGGGCCGGGAGTTCGGTACTATGAGTGAGTCCCCTTTCCCCGTCCGGCACCCCGCTAAGGACACGATTCAGCAACGATCGACCGGCGCTCTCGGGGGTTTCGCTTTCAGCGTTGAGGGCGGGGGTTTTCGGGGTCATGAGGTTGGAACTCTCGGTGTTTCGGCAGCTGTGAACAATGTGTGCCGCCGCCGTTCTAGCTGCTGTTTCGTCGGGTAGTGGCGATCCGGCTCGAAGTCGGTTTGCCAGATGTCCGCTCGGTTATCGCCAAGCAAACGTACTTGAAGTTTGGATTTGGGTGCTGTGCCCCTCACCTGCGCATTCGCAAGATCATCTTTTTTGCAAATTGTCGGTAACTCGGCTGTTGAATTTCGCGCAGACATGGTTCACTGGTTCTCGGTCGCAAGCTTCTGTGTTCGAGGGAACGGATCCAAAGTCCAAACCATCAGCAGGATCGATGTTGCGAACGGTGTGCTTGATGCTTCCTGCAGGGGGAACAGAGTACAGCGGTCGGAACGGACCCGGTGGATCAACCTAACTAGTCCGCCGTTCCGGTATGGAAAGAGAAGGAACAGAATGGCACAGGGAACTGTGAAGTGGTTCAACGCGGAGAAGGGGTTCGGCTTCATCGCGCCCGAGGACGGCTCCGCTGACGTCTTCGTCCACTACTCCGAGATTCAGGGGTCGGGCTTCCGCACCCTCGAGGAGAACCAGAAGGTCGAATTCGAGGTCGGCCAGGGCACCAAGGGCCCGCAGGCCACCGGAGTTCGCGCGCTCAGCTGAGCGGGTAAACCAACGGTCGATATCGTCCCTCACCGCACAGCGGTGGGGGACGAGTCGTATCCGGGGGAAGTACACTCGATCGAAACCGGGGCTCGTCACTGTGTCGGGTGTCCTCGATAGCGTCTTTCGCGCAGGTCAAGGCCGGTTTCGGTAGTCTGGGGCGGATCGGGGATCGCCGCTATGGGACAGCTGGGACCGTCGGGTCGCGCTCAGTAGTACGGGGGTTGCGACAGCGGAACACGGTATAAACGTCTCTGGTGGGAGATATATGTCTCCTTGACTCTTGCCCC
>JAFMQT010000121.1 GCA_017354515.1 Nocardia sp.
GAGCGGCGTCGGCGACCGCGGTCTCGGTGGCGCGGCGTGCGCGCCGCGGCGGGGTGGCCTCGTCGGCGTCAAGCTCGGTCGATGCCGGTGTGGCAGCGGTTGTTTCGGAATCCGCGGTGTCGGCCCCGGGTGCGGACGCCGCGAAGCCACGCGCTCGCGAGTCGGCGCCCGGTTCCGGTGAATCGGCCCGATCCTGTTCCGGCTCCGCCGACTCCCGCTGCGCACGCGGTGCGGAAAGTCCATTGCGGGCGGCCTCCGGATCGCGGAGTGTGGACAACCGGCGTTGCGGGGCGGTGGATTCGGTGCCGGCGGAATCGGTTTCGATGGCGGCGTCCTCCGGTTCGGCCGGTGTCGATTCGAATGAGTTGACCGGCGCGGTCAGCGGGTCGATGGCCGAACCGTTACGGCCCTCGGCCCGGCGGCGCCGGGAGTGTGAGCCGATTCCGCTGCCGCGCTCGGCGGGGGCGGTCTCGGTCTCCACGGGCGATTCCCCGGTCGGTGGGGTGTGCGTACCGGATTCGGTGTGCGTGCGTTCCCCGGAGTCGCGGTCGGCGGAATCGGTTGTGCCGGCACGGGGTTCGGGGGTGTGGTCGGCGGATTCGGGGGCCTCCGGTTCGGCGCTGTCGGCCGGATCGGTCTCGGCCTCGGCCGCCGGCGAGGCCACGGACTGGGTGCCGGCGCCGGTGTGCTGCGCGGATTCCTTCTCCGAGGCCTCCACCAGCTCGGCCAGTTCGGCCATCATCGCCTGTAACTTGGCATCGCGCGCCGCGTCCTTCTCGGCGCTGTCGGGTGCGGTGCTCTCGGCGGAGGCGGACTGTTCGGCATCGGGTACCGCCGAACTGCGCCGGGGCAGTGTTGGTGCCGCCGATTCGATTGCGCTGCCGCCGTTCTGGGCCGGCTTGTCGGTGGACGTGGAATCGCCGCGCGAACGGGTGGGCAGTGCCGGTCTGGGGGCCGGCCATTCGGCGGTGGGAACCCCCACCGAACTCGCTGGGGCCGACCGCCGGCCGCCCGATTCGTCGGTGTCCAGCGGGGTGATGTCCTCCGAATCGCCGGAGCGGGCACCCGACGGCCCCTCGGGATCGATCTCGAAGGCCTTCATCGGGGTGACCGCGGTATCGGCCATCGGGTCCACCTCCCGCTGTCGCCGGTCGGCTTCCGCGCTGGCCGGGGTCGAAATCCTCGGGGCACTGGAGAATCCTACGGTGGCGGATGAGTCCGGGGAGTGCGGATTCGGTGATGCGTAGTCGCCACCGACGGATCCGCCGAAGGGATTCTGCTGCACCGGCTCCCGCATGGGCAGGCGCGGATGCGAGGCCGATTCGGGCGAATCGCTCTTTGCTGCCGGAATTGCCCGGGTCGGCGCGGCGGGGTTGTACGACGGGGGTTCGGCGCTCGTCGCCGGTCCGAACGGGCCGGAGTCCGCGTTCTCGGCCGGTAGCAGTCCGGCCGATTCGAGAACCCCACGCACCGAGTCCGAGGCCGGGCGGGGCACCTCCGGGCCCGGCGCTACCGGGGGCGCGCCACCCGATCGGGATTGTCCGAATTCGCCACTGTGCCAAGGGGGCATGCCGAAGCCGTCTCCCTGGCCGTTGGTCTCCGTTCGCTGACCGGGCTCGTCCTCGGAGCGAGTCAGGCGGTGTCCCTCCCGTGCGTTATGAGGGTCTCCGAAACGAGCATTGGCGGAATCCGTCATGCAGCCCATTCTTATCCCTCGCCATTCGCGATGCGAGTTCGCGGGGTGCCTTATCGTCCACCGGTGTGCTCGGGGCGCAGGTGCGTCAGGGCATTTGCCGGATTTCGGTCACTCCAAGTTGTTCAGGCCGGCCGCGACCACGCGGGACAGACTCAGAATCTCCTCGGCGCCGGGCAGGGTCAGACCGTCCAGGGCGTGCAGTCGGTCGGTGCTGGCGATACTCAGCATCGCCGAAACCCACGCCGTGGCGCAGGCCCGCAGGGTGCCCGGCTGAACTTGGCCGGGGGAACTGGCCTGCAGCACTCGCGCGGTGGTGTCGAGCAGCTGATCGCGCATCCGGCGCAGCTGTTTTCGCACATCGGGGTGGGTGTCGGCCTCGCGCCACATGATCACCCGCAGTACCGAGGAGTGATGGTCGCGCAGGTTCAACGCCGCGTCGAGGTTCACCAGACTGGTCGCCGGATCCCCCGGGGCCACGACGGCCTCGATATCGCCGATCGGGTGGGCGGGAACGCGCTCGGCCATGAGCGCGCACAGAATCGAATCCTTGGTGGGGAAGTAGTAGAAGATCAAGCCCTTCGGGACGCCGGCCGCACGCGCGATCGCGGCCGTCGCGGTGGCGTCGAATCCGTGAGCCGCGAAGAGTTTCTCCGCGGCATCCAGGATGAGCGCGCGGGCGTCACCGTCGACTTTCTTGCTCCGGCGGCGCCCCGCGCGCTCGGGGGTGGGCATCTTCATCAGTGGGCAGTATGCATCCGCGCTGTGACTTGGGGAAGGGCGGCCACGGCGACGGCCACGGTCAATACGCCTACGATCCACGAGGTCCACGAGGCGGCGTTGTAGGAGCTGTAGTTCATGACCCAGGGGGCGATGAACAGCAGCACTCCGAACAATCCCATGGCGTAATCGGATCCGGCCTCCGCCGGACGGGCGAATTGGGCCAGACCGGTCAAGGCGATCAGAACGCCCAGCACGATCAGGGTCCACATGGCGCGGCCACTGTGATCGGTCCAGATGGGGGACAGGGCGGTGTATACGCCCAGTACCACGGCCACGAAATCCTGGGTGCGGCTTTCGGTGAGCATCGGGAGCCTCCTGGAGGAAGGGAATGTTTCGTGCTATCGAGTTAACCCTGACTGACCGACCGATCAAATAGCGGGATAGGCACGATTCGGCGGCAACTGCGTTGCGCCCGCCCGGGGCTCCATCGCCTCGTCTGACTATGGCGTGGCTCACAGCCAACCGGACGGTGTTGTCCAATAGGCTGGTTCGATGCAGCGATACGTACCAGCGACTGTGGCCGAGGCGACCGCGATCGTACCGATCGTGTCAGGAGCACTGTGATGACCGCACCGATCGTGATCGTGGGAGCGGGCCTGGCCGGCCTGCGCACCGCTGAGCAACTGCGCCGGACCGGATACGAGGGTGGGCTCATCCTGGTCGGCGACGAACCGCATCCGCCCTATGACCGTCCCCCGCTGTCCAAGCAGTTCGTCCGTGGCGAAACCACCGACACGGCGCTGCGGCCCGCGGAGTTCTACACCGAGAAGGACATCGACCTGCGCGTGGGTGTCCCGGTCACCGGTGTCGATACCGCGGCCCGTCGACTGCCCCTGGCCGACGGCTCCGAACTCGAGTACGACCAGCTGATCATCGCGACCGGCCTGCGGCCCAAACGGATTCCCGGCCTGCCCGAGGCCGAGGGCGTGCATGTGCTGCGCCGGTACGAGGACGCGGTCGGACTGCGCGACGCCGTGGCCGACGCGGAGCGCGCGCTGGTGGTCGGCGCCGGCTTCATCGGCTGCGAGCTGGCGGCCAGTTTCCGGTCACTCGGGGTGGATGTGGTGCTGGTCGAACCGCAGCCGACGCCGCTGGCCGCGGCCCTGGGCGAGACCGTCGGGCGGCTGGTCGGCCGGATGCACCGCGATGAGGGCGTGGATCTGCGCTGCGGTGTGGGGCTGACGTCGCTGTCGGTCGACGGTGACAAGGTCACCGGGGCGGTTCTCGCCGACGGCAGCAGCGTGGAGGCCGAGGTGGTCGTCATCGGTGTCGGTTCGGTACCGGTCACCGACTGGCTCGCCGAATCGGGCATCCCGCTGGCCGAACCCCATGCCGGTGGCGGGGTGCTGACCGATGAGGTCGGCCGGACCTCCGTCGAGGGTGTGTGGGCGGTGGGCGACGTCGCGGCCTGGCGGCAGGACAACGGCGTGAACAAGCGCTTCGAACACTGGACCAATGCCGGTGAGCAGGCCAAGCTGCTGGCCTCGGCGCTGCTGGGCGAGGAGGTGCCCACGGCCGTCCGGGTCCCGTATGTGTGGAGCGATCAGTACGACGTGAAGCTCCAGGTGCTCGGCGAGCCGGGCGGCGCCGACGAGATCCGGGTCATCGAGGACGATGGACGAAAATTCCTCGCGCACTACTTCATCGGCGGCGTCCTGACCGCGGTGGTCGGTGCCGGACGCACCGCGCAGGTGATGAAGATGCGATCGGAACTGGCGAAGGCGAAGACCGCCGCACTGAGCTGAGCGCCCACGTTCGCCCGCCGGATGTGGTGCGGGCGCGGCCGCCCGGGGCGGCGCTAATACAGTTGGGAGCGTGATCGTAGCGCTCATCGACTCGGGTCTCGGTTCGCTGCCCACCGGCGCGTGGTTACGGAAGCTGCGCCCGGACCTGGATCTGCTGTTGCAGCTGGACCCGGACGGTGCGCCGTGGGGCCCGAAACCCGAGCAGTGGGTGGTCGACCGGGTGCTGGGCGCGGTCGAGCGCTCGGTTCGCCTGGGCGCCGAGGCCATTGTGCTGCCCTGCAATACCGCCAGTGTCACCGCGCTGGAACACGTCCGGGCCCAGGTGGACCCCGCGGTGCCGGTAATCGGAACCGTGCCCGCGATCAAACCCGCCGCCGCGGCCTGTCGTTCGGTGGCCGTGTGGGCCACCGCCGCGACAACCGCCAGCCGCTATCAGGCCGATCTGGTGGCGCGTTTCGGCGGTGACGCCGTGGTTACCGGGGTGGCCTGCCACGGTCTCGCCGATGCCATCGATCGCGGTGATCTGACCGCGATCGCGTCCGCGATCGAGCGGGGGGCGCGTCGCACGCCCGACGGGGTGGAGGCGGTCGTCCTCGGCTGCACCCACTATCCGCTGGTGCTCGATGCCATCGTCGCCGCGCTGCCGGCCGGGGTGCGGATTTTCGACAGCGCCGAAGCCGTTGCGGCCCAAACGCTCCGGCGGATCGACGCGCTCGGCCGGCCGACCGCGGGCACCGGTGTGGTCACCGTCTACAACAGCGGCGTCGCGGGCGAACTACCCGCCAGCGCGGCCGCTTTCGAATCGGGCCGGATTCTGGGGGCGCGGGAGATCAGCCGCCGGACCGCCTAGAACTGGATCTTCAGGTGGTCGGTGACCGGATGTGCCTGGCAGCCCAGAATGTAACCGGCCTCGATATCCTCGGGATCGAGGATCTCCGAATTATCCATCTCCACTTTGCCTTCCAGCACCGTGCAGGCGCAGGAACCGCATTCACCTTCCTGGCAGGAGTAGGGCACGTCGATGCCCTTGGCGAGCATGATGTCGACCAGGGTCTGGCTGCGTGGCCAGGGCATCGAGTGGGTCCGGCCGTCGAGTTCGACATCGACGGTGGCGGCGTCGGCGGCCTCTTCCTCGCTCACCTCGGCGGGCTCGGTGTCGGCGAACGGATCGCCGGACAGCGAGTTGAACACCTCGGCGTGGGTGCGCTCACGTGGAACCCCGAGCTGCGCCAGGGCGTCGTGTACCCGGTCCATGAAGGCCTTCGGTCCGCACATGAACGCGTGATACGAGGTGTAGGGGGCGCACAGCCCGGCCAGACCCTCGGTGCTGGGCAAACCCTGCAGATTCTCCAGCCAGTGCACCACGGTGAGGCGCTGCGGATCCTTGCCGGTGAGTTCGCGCAGTTCCTCGGCGAAGATGACCGATTCGGGGTCGCGATTGGCGTATACGAGCACGATCCGGCCGCTGCCACGGGCCAGCGCCGACTTCAGGATCGACATCACCGGTGTGATGCCGCTAC
Organism: Nocardia sp.; assembly: GCA_017354515.1. GTDB lineage: Bacteria > Actinomycetota > Actinomycetes > Mycobacteriales > Mycobacteriaceae > Nocardia. The sequence continues at coordinate 5,742 of JAFMQT010000121.1, forward strand.
CGGCGGCCAGCAGCAGCAGGTCGGCATCGAGATCCTTGGGGGTGAAAACACCCGAGGGCGGCAGTACCTCGATCTCGTCACCGGATGTGACGTTGTCGCACACCCAGTTGGAGGCGTAACCGTCGACGGTGCGCTTGACGGTGACCTTGGGCCGGTCGTCGGTGTGCGGTGAACTGGCCAGCGAATAGCAGCGCGCCACCGACCCGGTGCGGTCGCTGGGGATGCGCAGGGTCAGGAACTGGCCCGGCGCGTAGGTGAAGCGCTCGCGCAACTCCTCGGGCACGTCGAAGACCAGCGAACAGGCGTCGGCCGTCTCGTCGACGACAGCGGCGACCCGCAGCACGGCCGATCGGGAGCTGTGCGGTACGACGGGATCGACGGTGGTCATGATGTCCTCTCGGGCCGGCTCGAACTAGAACACTCAAACTAGAACACGTTCTAATTATGATACGTGGCCGTCCCGCTGCCGGACAAGCTGGGCCTCCAACCCGGCGATCAGCACATCCATGCCGAAGTCGTAGGAGTACTTTCCGCGCAGATCGTTGATATGTTCGACGGCCCGCTCGACGGCACCGGGGAGCGGCACGTCGACCAGCGCGAATCCATCGCGAGGATTGACCCGCGCGCGGCCGAACAGATACGTGTGAATGGTGGCATATGCGGCCAGCACATTGCGGTCGTGGAAGCCGGCGTCGGACAGGATCCCCATCACAGCGGCGATCAGGTCGAGCTGTTTGCCGATGGTCTGTTCGATCAGCACATCGCCCAGTCCCGGATGTTTGCGCAGCTTCTCGTCGATCTGATCGATCAGTTCGCGCAGCCGCTGCTGCCAGGTGCCGAAATCCGGGGGCGGGGTGCGGACGCCGGTCAGAGCCGCGGTGGCCACCAGATCCAGGAGTTCGCGCTTATCGGCGACGTAGTAGTAGGGCGCCATCGGGGACACACCCAGTTCGCGGGAGAGCCGGCGCATCGACAACTTGTCCACACCGTCGGCACGCACCACGCGTAACGCGGCCTCGACGATCTCGGATTCCGAGAGTGTGTTGCCGCCCCCGCTGGTCTGCATTCGTCCGACTCCCATGCCATTCGACAATCGCGCGTCCCGCTGGACGATGACTCGTCACCTGTTGTTCAGCGTGTCCGCATGTCGCACAAGTCTAGAGTGCCGATCCGCCACACCGGGTCGCCGTGCGGTGTGATCGGCATCGGCCAGGGATGTGCAGGGGAGATGCGTCGGGGAGTGGTGACCGCCTAGCATTTCCCGAATGCGCCACGATCGATTACCCAACGGATTCGGGGTTCGTATCGATCCACGGGTGCGCGCCTATTCCGGGGGTCGGCTGCTGGCCGGTGGTTCGCCGGCGACCTTGCTGAGATTGGCTCCCGAGGACGCGGCCATGATCGGTGACGGCTACCTCGAGGTGACCGATACCGAGTCCGCCGCGGTGGCGCGGCGACTGCTGGACTCCGGGGTGGCCAATCCGCGGCCGCGGCTGCTGCCCTCGCCCGATCAGCTGACCGTCGTGGTGCCCTGCCGTGATAACGCGGACGGCCTGGAGCGACTGCTGACCGCGCTGCGCGGGCACACCGTCGTGGTCGTCGACGATGGATCCCAGCAGCCGATCCGGATTCCGGCCGGTGGCCGGGTCAGCGTGCTGCGGCATGATTCCGCGCGCGGTGCGGTGGCCGCGCGCAATGCCGGATTGCGGGCGGCCACAACGGAATTCGTGGCCTTCATCGATTCGGACGTGGTACCTCGGGTGGGCTGGATCGAGGTGATGCTCGGACATTTCAGCGATCCGGAGGTCGCGCTGGTGGCGCCGCGCATCATCGCGCGCGAACCCCTGGATACCGTCCTGGGCCGCTATGAGCGGGCCCGTTCCGCACTGGACCTGGGCCCCCGGGAGACCGCCGTCGGCACCCGCGGCCTCATCTCCCATGTGCCCGGCGCCGCGCTGCTGGTGCGGCGATCGGCGGTGCTGGCCGCGGGCGGTTTCGACGAGCGGATGCGGGCGGCCGCCGATATCGATCTGTGCTGGCGGCTGGAGCGGTCGGGCTGGCGGCTGCGCTACGAACCGGCCGCGCGAATGGCCTGCGATCAGCCGGTCACCTTCCGGGAGTGGTTCGCGGACAAGGTGTCCCGGGGTGCGGTGCTGGCCCCGCTGGCCCGCCGCTACGGCGGCACGGTGGCGCCACTGTCGGTGCCGCCGTCGACGGCCGTGGCGACCGCGCTGCTCGCGACCGCGTCCCGGATCGGGATGATCGGCGGAATTCTCACCCTGGTCGTCGCGCTGCTGCGCTGGCGCCGGGAATTCACCGGGGTCGACAATCCCACCCGTGCGGCGGCCGCGCATCTGACCCGCGCGTATTGCGGCGGGGTATGGCGCATCGTCTCGGTGCTGTGCCGCGAGTACTGGCCGGTGACCGCGCTCGCGATGCTGGTATCGCGGCGGTTCCGCCGGATCGCGCTGGCCATGGCGGCCACCGATGGGCTGGCCGATTGGCTCGCGCACTATCAGCGCGGTGGTCTCGGACCCACCCGATATCTGCTGTGTAAGCGACTGGACGATCTGGCCTATGGGACCGGGGTGTGGGCCGGCGCCTGTCGCGCTCGCGATCTGACGGTACTGCGCCCGGCCGGGTTCTGAGTCCGGCCGGTTTCTGGGTCCGGCCGGTGTCTGGGTCCGGTTCGGCGTGCCGAGCGGGCGCGGGTGCGCCAGCATGGGGGTTCACACCGTCGTGAAAGGGCCATCCCATGTTCGATGAAGAGCAGTTCCAGCGAGCACTGCGGCAGCCGCGGCTGTCCAAGCCGGTGCCCGAATTCCTCGAAGCCAATCGTGGGGTGCCGATCCGGGCCATCCCGGAATCGGAGTTGCAGGCCACTACCCTGCGCTGGTTCGACGATTTCGAACGCAAACTCGATTTCTACGGCGGGCTCGGCGTAGATCTGAGCTGGGTCATGGAATGGGCCAAGAAGTATTGGTGGAGTTTCCTGGTCCGGGATATGAGCCTCAACGATGAACTGTATGCCCGGGATGTGCGCTACACCGATGTCACCACATTCGGCCGCACCATCGTCGGTATCGACGAATTCGTCGAATACAACTTCGCCTTCTTCGACGCGATTCCGGATTGGCGCTACGACCCGCTACCGGGGCAGGTCTATCTGGATGTGACGCCGGAAGGTCTTGTCCGCGTGGTGATTCGCTATATCGGTAGCGGACATTGGACCGGCCCGCTGCGGTTGTATCCCTACGATCGGTCCGCACCCGCGATCCACGGCAACGGTCGTTTCATCCAGTGCCCGGCGGTGGATCGCTATCACTTCAATGCCGACGGCCTGATGCAGGAAGGTGAGACCCTCTACGACTTCCTCGATGCCACCCAGCGCGGCGGGGTGCTGCCGCGCGATGACAGCTGGCAGTTCAAGGCGTTGATGGCCGCCACGAAGGTGCCTGATCTGCTCGGGAAGATCGGTATCCGGATCTAGGTTCCGGCCCGCGGCCGGACCTGTTATCGTCACACTGACGATTACAATGCCGTTCATGGGCAGTGGTTTTCGCCTCAACGCAGCGGTCGCGGTAGATCTGGTGGTCTTGACCCTGGGGGCTCGGCACACTGTCAACGACACTCTGTGCGCATTGCTGGTGCAGCGGCTCTACGCGCCCTATCGCGGAAGATGGGCGCTGCCAGGCGGATTCGTCCGGCCGAATGAGAGTTTATCGGCGGCGGCGGTGCGGGAACTGAAGGACGAGACCGGAATTCGCGGCGACCGGCTGCATCTGGAGCAATTGGCAACCTATGGCGAGCCCGGCCGGGATCCGCGCGGCCGGGTCATCAGTACCGCCTATCTGGCGTTGACTCCGAATCTGCCCGCACCGCAGGCCGGGGCCGACGCCACCGCGGCCGGAATCTGGTCCGTGGAGCAATTATTGGCCGAACGCGGCCGCCTGGCCTTCGACCATCGCCGAATTCTCACCGACGGTGTCGAACGGGCCCGGGCGAAATTGGAATACACACCGCTGGCCACCGCGTTCTGTCCGCGCGAATTCACGGTGGCGGATCTGCGGCGGGTCTACGAGGTGATGTGGGGTACCACGATCGATCCGCGCAACTTTCACCGGAAGGTCACCACCACACCGGGTTTCGTGCAGGCGACGGGAAACACCACGGTCCGGGACGGCGGTCGGCCGGCCAAACTGTATCGGGCCGGGCCCGCGGAGCTGCTGCGGCCGCCGATCCTGCGTCCGGCTTGACCCATCGGGCGGATTCACCCGCGAACGCACCCCTATCGGCGCACATCGGCCCCCTGGCGGTGGTAAACCCGATGTATGACGGACGAGAGATCCGGTGCGCCGACGGTCGGGGGACGATCGGCGGAGTTCTGGGGGTATGTGATGTGGGGTTCGGCGGCGCTGGTCGTCGCCGTACCCGAATTGGCGTCGGTGCTGCGGTGGGGTGACTGGCCGACCATTTCGAATACGAT
>JAFMQT010000435.1 GCA_017354515.1 Nocardia sp.
GCAGATGCCGCATGCCCTGGATGACGGCGATGGTGTCGTAGTGGACCGTCGTCTCGGGATCGCAGCGGTAATCGGGCATCCGGTCCAGTACCGCCAGCAGCATGCGCTTGAAGACCGTGCGCGCCAGATTCGAGCCGATGCACCGGTGGATACCGAGCCCGAAACTGTAGTGCCGGTTGCGATGCCGGTCCAGGACGATCTCGTTGGGGTCCTCGAACACCTCCGGATCCCGGTTGGCCATCGCCCAGGACAACCACAGCCGGTCACCCTCGGCGAAGGTGCGGCCGGCCATCTCGCAGTCCTGGTTGATGGTGCGTCCGTCGCCGGCGGCCGGGGTGTAGAAGCGCAGGAACTCCTCAGTCGCCGAATCCAGCAGCGTCTCCCGTTCGTTCGAGAGTGTCTCGCGCTGATCGGGATGCTGCGAGAGCCATTCCAGGGCGTGCGCGGTGAGCGCGGTGGTGGTGTCGAAACCACCGCCGATGACCAGGCCGAGGATGCCGAGCATCTCCAGATCCGGCATCGGCTCACCGTTGAGCGTGGAATTGGCCACCGCGTTGATCATGCCGGGGCGTGGATTCTGCTTGATCTCGATCAGGCTGTTCAGCAGATCCAGCCCCATCTCCCGGTGCATCGCGGTGACCCGCTCGATATCCGGGGAGTCGGGCGGGGTGTAGACCGCGGCGTGGACCGGTTCGTTGTAGAGGGTCCACTTCTTGATCGGGATTCCCAGCATGGCCAGGGTCAGCACCGCCGGTACGACATTGGCCAGGTCATCGACGAAATCGATTCGCCCGGACTCGATTTTCTCATCGAGCGCCGCGCGCACGACCTCGTCGATGACCGGAATCCATCGGTTGACCGCCGCGGGGGACAGATACGGATTGAGCGCCGCGCGCGCTTCGCGATGCTCGGGGTCGTCCATCTCCAGGAATCCACCGCGCGTGGCCGCCGCCCGCGGCGGTACCGGAATCGAGATCCCTTGGTACCCATTGCCTTCCCCGGTCACATCGTGATCGTTGGAGACATACGGGCTGCGGGCGAGCTCGAACACCTCGCGGTTTCCGGCGGCCACCCAGTGCCCGTCGTAGGTGTCCGACCAGGCCAGCGGGCAGTGTGCCTGCATCTGCTTGGTGATGGCGACGAAGTTGTCACGGTATTCCGGCGCGTACCGGTCGAAGGAGTAGAGCGGCGATTTGCGCTCTTCGTCCGATCCTCCGGCGTGCGTCACATTCTCGGCGGTCACGGCATTCCTCTCAGGTGATGCTGATCGCTCGTTCCGGGCACGATTGCACGGCCTCGCGGACCTGCTCCTGCTGGTCGGCGGGCACATCCTCGCTGACCGGTGTGGAGTGACCGTCGATTTCGCTGAGCTCGAACGATTTCGGAGCGACCATGGAGCACAGGGTGTGGCCCTGGCAGCGGTCGGGATCTACGTGCACCTTCACGGCGGTCTCCTTAGATGTGATAGTCGTACCACTTGAGGTAGCCCCCGGCGTCCACCCGCATCTGCATGCCGGTGACATACCGGGACTCGTCCGAGGCCAGGAACAGCACCATGTTGCTGGTGTCCTCGGGTTCGATCCACGGAACCTTCATCGCCTGCTGCACATGGAACGCGGGCTGGGCGTCGGCGAGCGTGGGGTTCTCGAGGTCGGGGCGGAACGAGCGGTACATCGGCTCGCTCTGCAACATGTTGGTGTTGCAGTTGGTCGGGTGGACCACATTGGCGCGGATGTTGCGCGCGGCGATGTGGGTCGCCAATTCGTGCATGTACATCGACAATCCGCGCTTGGCGACCATATAGGCGATGCCGCCGGGGTCGGTGCCGACCTGGTCGACCTTGGCCACATCCATCAGGGCCGCGGTCGATCCGGTGGCGATGATCGAGGCGCCGGTGTCCAGATACGGCAGCGCGGCGTGCACGGTGTTGATCACGCCGATCAGGTTGGTGTCGATGACATCGGTCCAGGCCTGCCATTGCGGTTCGCCCTTCATTCCGGCGATACCGGCCTGGGCGACCACGACATCCAGATGTCCGAGCTGGTCGACGCCCTGTTTGACGGCGTCGCGCAGGGCGACGATGTCACGCACGTCGGCCTGCACGCTGACGACCCGGCGCCCGGTCTTCTCGATCAGCCGGGTGGTCTCCTCGAGATCCTCCGGACGAGACATCGCGTAACCGATGGTCTCGATGTCCTTGCAGATGTCGACGGCGATGATGTCGGCACCCTCGGAGGCCAGTTTGACCGCGTGACTGCGGCCCTGGCCTCGTGCGGCACCGGTGACGAGGGCGACTTTGCCTTCCACGCGTCCCACGGGTGGTCCTTTCGTTTGTGGTGTTGCCTACCACCGCATTTCGCGGGGCGTCTAGGTGTTGCGGCCGCCGTTGACACCGAGGATCTGCCCGGTGATGTACCCGGCCTCCTCGGAGGCGAGGAACGCGCACGCGGCGGCGATGTCCTCGGGCTTGCCGACCCGGCGGACCGGGGTGCGGTTGATGTGGTCCTCGATCTTTCCGCCGAGGAACTGATTGCTCTCGGCCTTGCGCAGCATCGGGGTGTCGATGAAGCCCGGCGGGACCGCGTTCACGGTGATCCCCTCCGGGCCCAGCTCCAGCGCGAGCGATTTCGTCAATCCGTTGACCGCGGATTTCGCCGACACGTAGTGCGACATGTACGGCTGACCCGAATGGGTGCTCGATGAGGAGATGTTCACGATCCGGCCCCAGTGCGCCGCCCGCATATCCGGTAGCACCGCCTGGATGCTGTGGAACACCCCGTGCAGGTTGATCGCGATATTGCGCTCCCACTCCTCGAAGCTCAGATTCGCGAATCGCCGGTAGCCTTCGACGCCGGCGGCGTTGACCAGCACCGTCACCGGTCCCAGCTGGGCGCGGATGGCGTCGAGGGCGGCGTCGATCTGGCTGCGGTCGGTGACGTCGGCGGTGTGGTCGTATTCGCCCTCGCCCGGTTTCAGGTCGAGGGTGGCGACCTGTAATCCGTTGGCGCGCAGACGCTCCGCGACGGCACGGCCGATACCCGATCCGCCGCCGGTGACGACGGCTGTTCTCACGCCCATGCTTCTTCTCCGGCGATCGTGGTGCGGTGCAGTTCCCGCTCGGAGGACTGGTCGTAGGGCAGCGCCCGGTGCAGGATTCCGGTGTTGTCCCACACCACCAGATCCCCGACCTGCCAGTCGTGGGTGTAGCTGAAGCGGGGCTGGGTCGCGAACTCGAGCAGCTCGTCGAGTAGTGCGCGGCTCTCGGCGGGGTCCATGCCCACGACGTGATCGGCGGTGGCGCCCAGCACCATCGATTTGCGGCCGTCCGCGCGCGGCCACACCAGGGCGACCTCGTGACCGGGCTGGCGCCGCCAGGCCTGTACCTGCTCGTCGGTCGGCGTCGGATTCGCCAATCGCTGCGAGGCCTCGAAACTGTGCACCACGCGCAGCTTCTCGTAGCGCTGCTGCTGCTCCGGGCTCAACGCCTCATAGGCGGCGTAGGTGCTGGCGAACTGGGTGCCGCCACCCTCCATCGCCACATGGCGCGCGGTCAGCACCGTGGACCGCGCCGGGGTGGCGTGGGTGGTGTCGTCGATATGCCAGAAGAAGGTGCCCTTGAGGTACTCGGCGGCGGGGTTCTTGGACGGATCCAAGGTGATGGTGAAGATTTCCTTACCCGGCCCGGCGGGGGCCAGCACCGTGCCCAGGCGGCGGCAGAACGCCAGCTGCGCCTCGTCGTCGAGATGCAGTCCGCGAATAACCAAAACCCCACGCCACTTCAGCGCCTCGGTGCACCGGGCGATCACTTCCTCGTCCTGCAGGTCCTCGACTCCGGTGACCTCCACACCGATCGTGGGGTTCAACGCTGTCGTAGCAACCACAAGAATCTCCCTTCCAATTGTGAGAACCGTACTCTCGCCTGGCGATTCTCCGCAAGGTTTCGCCCGATTCGCAAGGTCCGGTGGGTGTTTCCGGAGCGATGTGAACCGGCATCCCGCGATCGGCCCATAACCGGGGACGTACGCTGTCGGATACATTATTCTCCAGTATTGAGAATGGAATTTCCATAGGACGAGGAGACGGGATGCCAGCTCAAGGCAACGCGACAGCCGGTGACGGGCAGGCTGTCACGAAACGGATGCTGATCGA
>JAFMQT010000436.1 GCA_017354515.1 Nocardia sp.
CCCCCACCGCTGTCACCTCCGCCGCCACCGGATCCGCGGCTGGACGCGCCGCCGCCGCCCTCGGCGCCGCCTTCGCCACCGGCGCCGCCGTCGGAATTACCGCCACCGGACTGTCCGGCCCCGCCGCCCTGCGCGCCGTTACCGGCACTGTTGCCCGGCTGCTTCTGACCGGCCGCGTCGCCGCTGCCCTGGGCTTTGATCTTGCTGCCCAGATCGACCTGGCAGCCGACCAGATATCCGGTCTCGATCCGCCCGCCGGTGACCTTCACGTTGCCCGGTGCGTTCACGGTCACCTTGGCGGTGGCCGAGACCGTGGCATTACGCGAGAGCGGATTGGCTGCCATCGACCCCGAGACCGTGGCCTGTTCACCGCTGCGCTGCACGTGCGCGACCATCCCGTCCGCGCCGCTGAACTGCCCCGCGGCATCCGGCAGCGGCACCTGGGTATCGGCGCCGGCGGTGCCGGTGATCAGCAAAGCCGGAACGAAACCGACGGCCAGAACCGCGCCGGCGGCGGATGTGCGCATGGTACGGCGACTGTTCACCCGATAACTCCTCATCCGATGCTGAACGGCCGGCCGTACATCGTCACTTCGGCCGTACCCTGCTTGTTGACGACGGTCAGCGTGCTGAACGCGCGCGCCTGGGCGTATCCGGCACATCCGGACACCTGGATTCCGCGGTCGCCGTATCCGATGCCGACCGCACCGGCCTTGGGATCGAGATTCTTGGTGTCGAACTTGACCACCGCGACCGCACCGGGCACCAGATTGATCCCCGGCGTGACCTCGGGATACGCCTGACCGGGCTGGACGTACATATCGCCGCCCAGCGACAGCCCGCCGCTGAGATCGACCTGGCAGCCGACCATATATCCCGTGGTCAGCGTGCCGGAGTCGGCGCTGTGCACCTTGGCGAACACGGTGCCGCTCAACGTTACGGTGCGCGAGAGGCCGTTGGCGGCCAGCGACGGCGCGACCACGGCCCGCTCACCCGTCCGCGACATATCGACCTGCACTCCATTGGCCGCCGTCATGGCCTGATTCCCGTCGGGCAGCGGTACCGTGGTATCCGCTTGCGCCGTAGTGGTTCCCGACAACAGCGCGGCTGCGGACAGGCCGACCGCCCCGATCCAGCCCCCGATCCTGGTAATCACCCTCACCGACCCTTCGGATTGTGGACCTTGCAAACCCCGCCCACGCTCACCGGCCAAAGTGAACAGTGGCTGGGAATCAACAGTGGATTTGCCGGTAATCTCGGTACCGGAGGGGTATATCACACTCGCCTGGACAGGCCGCGGCGGCGTTACGTACCATAACGCGAAAATCACTGTCGCGGACGGTTATTGGGCCGGTTCCAGACGCAGCATCAGCGTGTCGTGGGCCCCGACGGTCGCCCCGAGCGGCCAGGTCCCCGCCGATCGGGCGCCGGTCCACAGATCGGTGACCGTATACCGGTCCGCGGGCACCGCGCCCACCGCGGATCGGTCGACCTCGATCCGGCGGTCGGACGGGCTGTCGTTGTACAGTGCGACAGCGACCGATCCGTCCGCGAGCTTCTTGACCCACACATCGTGGCGCTTATCCGAGATCGGTGCGCCCGCACGGGTATTCGGGTCCTGATCGACCGCTATGACGGCCCGGTCGGTCAGCAGTGCCCGCACCCGCTCCGGCATGTGGGCGGTGTCGTTGCCGGCGATCAACGGCGCCGACATCATCGCCCACATGGCCAATTGGGTGCGTGATTCGTTCTCGGTCAGTCCGGGATAGGGGTCACCGGCGATCGACGAACAGCCGATGACCAGCATGTCCGGATCGGTCCAGTATCCGGCGCGGGACCGGCCCCCGAGGGACGCGACCTGGGATATCGCCTGCCCCACCCCGATCGCCGCGGAGACCGGATCATCCTGATTCCACATCGCCACCACGTCCTGGGTGGCGCGTGCCATCGACCCGATCCCGGCCCAGTTGTACCGCCAACCCGGGGGTGTCCCCGCGACCGCACTGTTGGGATTGATGCTGTACACGATCGGGCGCCCGGTCTCGCGCAAGGCATCCCGCATCGCGGTGAACTGCCGCTCCTGATCGCCGACATTGCCGTTCGGCGAGCACCAGTCGTATTTGAGGTAGTCCACCCCCCAGGATGCGAACAATCGGGCGTCGGCCTGCTCATGGCCGGAACTTCCGGTGGATCCCGGATACACCCCGCCGTACTGCGCGCAGGTCTTGGTGTTCGGCGATTCGTAGATACCGAATTTCAGATTCCGGGAGTGCACATAGTCGGCGAGCGCTCGCATTCCGCTCGGGAACCGCGCCGGCGCGGCCCGCAGATTGCCGTCCTGACCGCGTTGCGGATCGAACCAGCAGTCGTCGACGGTCACATACTGGTAGCCGGCCTCGCGCATTCCAGAGGCGACGATCGCATCGGCCTGCGCGCGGACCTGACTCTCGTCGACCGTGCAGCCGTAGGTGTTCCAGCTGTTCCAGCCCATCGGCGGCAGGGCGGCCACCGCGGAGATCGCCGGATCGGCAGCATCGCCCGGGAACGGGGCCATCGTGGCCGTCGGCGCGGACGCGCATCCCCCGGCGAACACCGACAACAACACACCGACCGACAGAAACCGTACAGTGGCCGACCGGAACCGCATGGCCGACCGGAACCGCATGGCCGACGGTAACCGCACAGTGGCCGTGGAGACCCAACGCATACCGACCATCAATACACGACGAGAGCCCGCCGCGTCCCTGGCCGGGAGCTGAGGAAACGCTGAATTCAGCGGGCGGGGCCCAGCACCTTCTTCAGTAGCGGATCCAGCAGGGCGTCCGGAAGACGGTTCATCACCACGCGACTCTTGTCCGGGCGGACCGAGTAGCGCCGCTTCGGCTTGGCGGAAGTGGCTGCCCGCCACACCGTTTCGGCGAGGACGGCAGGATCGTTGGCCCGCTTCTCCTCCCCCACCGCCATGGTGCCGACCTTGCCGGTCAGCGCCGGGAAGTAGGTCGAGCGGTCCCGGGCACGATCGAAGGTGGTGCGGATTCCGGAGACCATATTCGTCCGGAACGGGCCCGGTTGCACCTTGCTGACCGGGATGCCGAGGAACATCAGTTCCCGGCGCAGGGCATCGGAGTACGCCTCGATCGCGTGTTTGGTCATGGCGTACGGGCCGTTCAGCATGAGCGCCTTCTGCCAGCCGGTTTCGGAGCTGATGGTGATCACCCGGCCGCCACGGCGATGGATCATCGGAAACGCGGCCTTGATCACCCGGTAGGTGCCGAGCACGTTCACATCGACGATGCGGCGCATATCCTCGTCCTCGACCTCGACCAGGGCGCCGGCGAACATGATGCCCGCGAAGGTCACCACCGCGTCCAGCCCTTGCGGCGCATGGGTTTGCGCCTGCTCGAGAGCCGCGGCGACCGAGGCGGGATCGGTGACGTCGACCGCGAGCGGGATCAGGTTCTCCGCGGGTTCGGGCGGAGTCAGATCAGCGGCCAGCACCCGCCAGCCCCGGTCGGCGAACAGTTTCGCCGTCGCACCGCCCAGTCCGCCACCGGCACCGGTGATCAGCACCGTCTCATCGGCCATCGAGCATCCCTTCGATCGAGCTCACGCCGGCGGCGGAGGCCGCGCGCCGAAGGCAAATTAGAACACGTTTCACCTCCACCGCTCAACCGGGCACTACCGCGGCAACGAGGTGTCCTTGGCATAGAAAACCTTGCCGACCTGCAGATAGGACAGGGCGTCTGCGATCCGGAAGCTGAGCCGGCGCACCACGTTGTAGAAGTGGCCGTCCTTGCCGACCACGACCCGCTGCTTACCCTTCATCGTCGCATCGACCATGCGCCGGGCCACACCCTCGGGTTTGGCCGCGAATCCCTCGGCGAGTTTCTCCGACACCCCCAGCGACCGCGCGCTGCGGCGGACCAGTTCGGTCCACACCGTGCCCGGAAGCACCGTGGTGACAGTGACATTCGACCGTCCGCGCAGATCCTGCGCCATGCCGTAGCCGAACAACGCCAGCGCCGCCTTGGATGCCGCGTAGACCGCCGACCCCGGCACCGGCACGATCGCCGACAGGCTCGAGGTATTCATGATCACCGCCTCCGGGCGCTCGAACAGATGCGGCAGGAACGCGCG
>JAFMQT010000009.1:0-1881 GCA_017354515.1 Nocardia sp.
GTCCGGTAGTTGATCCTGAGTGCCGGTGAGTTCACACCACAGGCGGATGTCCGGTTCGGATGGTTTGGTCTTGCCGTATTCGATTTTCGGCACTCGGGTTTGATGCCAGCCGGCCCTCCGGGCCAGCTCACTACCGCTCAGACCAGCACTGAGGCGCAACTCCCGGAGTCGCGCCCCTAGCGCCTCTTGCTGTTGGTGAACTGAGTCCGTCACTGCCCGTCCGCGACGTCCGCGACGTATTGCCGGTATGGAGTTGAGCGCTCCCACAGCCGAGCCTGCACGGATGCCAGCGAGTTCGCGATTCTCGGATCTGTTGTTACCGCCGCACCGGCTGGTTTACCGGACTGGTCAACCAGATTGAATGCGACTTTCTCGCTGTCGAATATCCAGAAGTCATCTTCCGGCACCTCCGATGGATCGATCAGATGCCTCGGCAGATACCGAATGTCTTCGCCGGCATCTACATTTCTCCCGGTTATTGACAGCAACCACCGCTGGTAGTCCGAGTGTGGTTCTGTGACTACTCGGACCCTGCTCACGACTACACCGCGTGCGGTGGTTTCTTCCACCAGCTCTGTCCAAGCTCGTCTGCCGTATTCCTGCTCTGGTTCCCCGGCAAGGAACCGTCGGAACGGTTCCGATTCGGCCGGCACGGCGTAGGAGTCTTTGACTTCAAGGTGGAAAGCTGATTTCCGAGCTTGCCGGAACAGTTCGGGCCAAGGTGTGGTGTCAATCAATTCCACCGTAGTAAGTCCTCCGTTTCTTCGGCACCTCGATGGCGGTTTCGTCGTTCGCCAAGGTGAGTTGAGCGAGTACGTCTGGTTCGGTCACCGGCCGACCGGTTAGCCGGAACGTGCCCCGGCCTGTGTCCGCCATCGATGCCCCGATGAACGTATCGGATTCGGCAAAGCCGGTCAGCAGATGCGGAATCTCCACCATGCCAACAGTTGTGGTCTCCCAACCCTGCACGAGGTACGTGTTTCGGTCGGTGGCGTACAACGTCGGGCAGTCTCCTTCACCCGATCCGCCTTTGCCCAGGAACCGTATCCGCATGATCTAGCCTCCATTTCGTGTAGGCGTAACTATGCTCACTGCATCATCAATGGTGACTCAATGCATGCTGAATATACAGGGAAAATTTGGAGTCTGGCATAGGTCAGCATAGTAGTGGACGCGTTGCCGCTCAGTTCGTAGCTTCGGAATCGGCCCCCGCGACTCGGTCCTCACGAACGCCGTGTCTTGTTCGGATGATCCAGCTGAGACGCGGGGTGCCATACCAAGACAGCAGTCGGCGGGCGGAAGGTGGCGGGGATGGAGCTGTCCGAAGATCGTGCCGGGGAACGGGTGTGGGAGTTGATGGAACGGGCGCTGCTGCTGGTGTCGCCCGCGCCGTGCCCGTATGCGGTGGCGGGGGAGTTGGCGATGGATCAGCCGCGTCCGCCGCGGATCCCGCCTTTGCTGCACAATCTCCACTTACATGAAGGGCACAACTGTCCCACCGAAGCGACCCTCACGCGCGTATGTGAACGGCGCGGATACCTGAAAGCTGTTCTTCCACAGTCAGTTCCGGATAATCGGAGATGATCACACGCATCACTTGTCCGCTGGCACGTACACCAGTTCCAGGATGCCGGATGGGAAGGCGTTGCTGCTCACCAGCCGCAACCTCAAGGCCTGATCCAGTTCGGGGAGCAGTCCTGCACCCTTGCCTGTGACGGCGGGCAGGACCCACAGCTGGTACTCGTCGACCACGCCGAGCTTAATCAGAGAGTGGATGAACTGAGTGCCGCCGGCGGCGACGAGGTCCCTGCCCGGCTCGGCCTTGAGCTTGGCGATCTCTTCGGCGGTGTCGCCGCGGGCGATGCGGGTTTCGCGCCAGTC
>JAFMQT010000009.1:1891-23183 GCA_017354515.1 Nocardia sp.
GTGCGGGAGAACACGACTTTGGGGATCTCGTTCATGGCCTTGGCCGAGGGGTGGTCGGCGCTGGGCCAGTATCCGGCCATGATCTCGTAGGTGTTGCGGCCCATGAGGAATGCGCCAGCGTCCCACAGCCGATCGACGAAGTGCTTTTCCTGCTCGGGGTCGTCGATGCTCATCATGACGTCCCGGATGCCGTTGTCGCCGTCGGCGCTTTTGCCGTCGAGTGAGACGTAGAAGCCTACAATCAGTTTCCGCATCGCAGTGCACTCCCGCCTCTTCCCATCCCGGGACGATCCCGGGACGGGCACCGTTGTAGGTGTAGTCGGAGATATCGACGGCGGACCCACCCGACATTCATCGGTGCAGCCGGTGCCGGCCCTCGGTGACGGCATTCGGGTATATCGTGATGTTATTGTCGCGGAAAGGATCTCCATGCCAGAGTCGTTGCCGACAACCGCCGTCGTCCGCGTCGGACGTGTGACATTCGATCCGAGCTTGTACGACGCGGTCGTCAGTGCGGACAAGAAGACCTCGGAGTACCTGATCCCGGCCATCCGGCAACTGCCGGGGCTGCTGCACTGGTACGCGGCCGTCTCCCCCGAGGGTTCGCTCTCGCAGGTGAGCATTTGGGACTCCGAAGAGCACGCGGCGCAGATGGACGACCTGAAGGAGATGAGGGTCACAGCGCGCGCGGACCTCGGGGCAGTAGGCGTGACGTTCACAGCAGAGACCGCGACGTACACCAATTATCCGATCACCTGGACCATCTGACCCAGGGGAGTGAGGTCGTGGTGGACGGCCAGGAGCGTGCCGTCGGGGATCGCACGGAATCTAGTCGACTAATCGCACGGATTCTAGTCTGCCAATTGCACGACTCGTTGGATGGAGCTTGTGAATGTCTCTAATGGCTCGTAGATGAGCCTTTATGATAGATTGTGGTAGATGTTCGATCCATAAGGATGGTGCCGATGAAGCGGCCTACGCCGGCCCGTACGCGCCGGGCCGCCCGTGATATCGGGGGCCATATATCTGCCTGGCGCAAGTTGCTGGACCTCACCGCCGAGCAAGTTGCGCAGCGGGCCGGCGTCGCTCGGTCCACCTATCGACGGCTCGAACAGGGGGAGATGGGGGTCTCGATGGAGACGTATCTGAATGTGCTGCGGGTGCTGGGGCAGCTTGATCAGGCAGTAAAGGCGATCGACCCGTACGAAACCGACCTCGGGCGTGCACGCGCCGATCAGCAACTGCCGAAACGAGTCCGGCACAGCTCGACTCGCTAGCCCACTGTGCGCCGGAAAAGCAATCGGGCACTGCCGCTTTCGGCTAGTTCCTGTCCCTAGTCGGTTCGTCGGCTGGCGCGCAGTACGACGTCGTCGACGTGGTGGGTGCTCGCCGCGCCGGGTGGTCGCGGCCGGGTCTCGTGGGTCTGGACAGCCCAGGTGTCGGGGTCGGCGGTGAGAGCGGCGGCGATCTCGTCGATGCCGACGAACGCCTCCGGGTCATACATCCGGGTCCCGGTCGCCACGTCCACCGGTCCGCGCAGGGGAGTGAGGTCGTGGTGGACGGCCAGGAGTGTGCCGCCGGGGGCGACGGCATCGAGCAGGCTGCGCAGGCCGCGCTGGTCGGGAGTTCGTTTGAACGAGCCGTACTGCAGTGAGACCAGATCGAAGGTCTCGGTGCCGAAGGGTGCGGGATCGTTTGCGTCGCTGCGGATTACGTCGACGCCGAGCCCGCGGCGTTCGGCCTCGGCGCGCAGTCTGGCCAGCGCGTTGCCGGAGATATCGGTGGCGGTCACCTTCCAGCCGCGCTCGGCCAGCCAGAGAGCATCGGCGCCCTCGCCGGTGCCGACGTCGAGCGCCCGCCCGGGTGCCAATTCGGTGACCTCGTGGACGAGCGTGCCGTTGGGGTTGACGCTCCACGCCCGGTCGGGCCCGGAATAGCGGTTGTCCCAATCGGTTTCCTCGCCCGAGCGCCGGGCAGGTTCGCGCAGGTCCTCCTCGGCGAGACTGAAGGCGATCATGGCACCGACCTGGCTGCCCTGGGCGGCCGCCGGTAGCACCTGCAGGCTAGGGTCGGTGACGTTACCGGCCGCGTAGATCCCGGGCACGGCGGTCTCGCCGTGCGGGTCGACCGCGAGGATGTCGCCGGCGCCGGTCGGGTGCGTGGTGGTGGTGAGCCCCACCCCGGCCAGCATGTCGGCGCGGGCGTGGAACCGCGATCCGACCACCACGGCGTCGGCCTCGAGGACGCGGCCGTCGCCGAGCTCGACCCCGCACACCACGCCGTCCGCGGTGACGACCCGGCGGACCGGCGTGCGCTCGACGACCACACCGGCAGCCGCGAGACCGTCGACAACTGACTCGTCGATCCCGGCCGGATCGTGCAGCACCACGGTCAGCCGATCGGTCAGATGCCGGAACAAGGTGGTCGGGTGCAGACCCATCGGGTGCGTGACGATCTGCACCAGGCGCTGGTCGCGCACCTCGAAACCGTGGCAGAACGGGCAATGCACCACGCCGCGGCCCCACTGCCGCGCGAGGCCGTCGATCGCGGGCAGCTCGTCGGACAGGCCGGTCGCGACGAGCACACGCCGGGCCACCAGCGTGTGCCCGCCGGTGAGGTCGAGTGCGAACATGCCGTCGCCGCGGCGGTGCACGTCCACCACCCGCCCGGAGAGCACCTCGCCGCCGTAACCGCGAACCTCCTCGCGCCCAAGGGTTCTCAGTTCGCCGGGGGCGATCCCGTCGTGCCCCAGGTAGCCGTGCATGTGCGCGGCCGGGGCATTGCGTGGGGTGTCGTCGTCGATCACGACGATGCTGCGCCGCTGGCGGGCCAGCTGCAGGGCGGCGGCGAGACCGGCAGCCGAACCGCCGATCACGGCGACGTCGCAGTGACGCTGCAGGGTGGGGTGCTGGGCATGTTCGGAATGGGGTGTGTGCTGGTGGTGCCGGGGTTCGCTCATGCCTCCGACGGTACGCCGTATGGCTCAATTGGCAATTAGTCTTGCATAATCTGCAAGGAGTGGCAGGATGAGGGTATGAGCGAGGTTGCCGATGTAGAAGGCCTGGCGCGGTCGCGGCTGCGCAGCATGCGTACCACCCTGGGGTACTCCCTCGACGAGCTGGCCGAGCGCACCAACCTCAGCGCGTCGACCATCAGCCGCGTCGAGACCGGCAAGCGTGCGCTGAGCCTCGATGTGCTTGTGCCGCTTGCCAATGCACTCCAGATAAGCCTCGACGTACTTCTCGAGGTACCCACCGACGACGATGTCGTCATCCGCCCCGTGGCGCACAGCAACGGCACGCGCACCACATGGCCGCTGAGTCGCCCGGACGGGCGCACGGTCGCGGCGAAGATGCGTCTCGAGCCTACCCACGAGCCGCCCAGTCAACGCGTGCACCCGGGCCACGACTGGTTCCTCGTGCTCGAGGGTTGCGTGCGACTGTGGTTGGGCGAGCGGCAGATCGACGTTCAGGCCGGCGAGGCCGCGGAGTTCGCGACCATGGTCCCGCACGCGTTCACCGCCCCCGCCGGACCGGCCGAGCTGATCATGATCTTCGACCGCGAAGGACAGCGCGCGCACGTGCACCAATGACAGCGCGAGCCGTTCGGTAATCGACAATCTGCCGACAGGTGTACCGGCAATCTGCCGAGTCGATCGCCGGCAATCTGCCGAGCTGGTTACCGGCAATCTGCCGGCTGGACACTCTGAAATCTGCCGACTCCTGATCGGCAATCCGCTGATGTAGCGGGAGTTCGCGGGTGCTTGCACGCTTCACCGGGGACCCGGTACGGTCGATCCGAGCTGATCAGGGGCGGGAGTGCCGGTCCGGCCCTGGCTGCCAGCGGCGAGAGCACCGGCGGCGAGAGGACGAGATGAGCAGCTGGGGGCGTGTGATTCGCGGAGTCGGGTTCGCTGCGGGAGCGGTTGTGCTCGTGGCCGGGTGTGGTTCGGGGTCGCAGTCGACGTCCGGTGCGGCGCCGTCGTCGACGATCGCGGCGGAGGTGCCGAGTGGGTTTGATCCGTGTAATGACATTCCGCAGGGGGTGTTGGACTCGTTGCAGCTGGAGTCCAAGATCCCAGCCAAGGCGTCCGCCGATGGAGGGGTCGAGTGGAAGGGCTGCAGGTGGGTGAAGTCCAACTACTATGCAATCAGTATTCGAACCACGAATCTGACCATCGATATGGTGCGGGACAAGCACTTTCAGGACACCCAGGAATACACGCTCGCCGGGAGGCGTGCGATCTCCACACGGCAGGTGCCCGAGCATCCGAACAACAACTGCTCGGTCGATGTGGACATGAAGGGCGGCAGTCTCGAATTCTTCCTGAGCAACTCGCCCTCCGATCAGAGCGCCGACATGAACACCTGCGATATGGCCCGTGAGGTCGCCGAAAAGGTTGTCCAGATCCTGCCCGCCGGGGTGTAGGTCCGGTACAGTCGACCGAGTTCGACGGGAGGGAAGTTTATGGCGAACGGTGACCAATCACCCGCGAGCGGTGACCAGCAACGACCACATCCGCTGGCAAACCTGCTCAACGACGCCAAGGCTGGCAAGATCAAGGTCCGGATGGACCTCGAGCAGTTCGTCTACATCGATCGCGACTGCCAAACGTTCCTGAACAACATCGAGCAGATCCAGAACATCATGGACGAGGTGTCACAGCAGGAGAATTGGGGTCTTGGTGAGCACACCCTCGTCGACGGCAAGGAGCTGATCTCGGGTAAGACCCTGGTCAAACGCTTTCGTGAGAAGGCGCGCGGTAAGGACGACAAGAACGACAACAGCGTCTACGCGGTGATGGAGTCCCACAAGCAGGTCGTGCGGGACATCCAGGAGATGTACCGCACGATCCGCAAGCAGATCACCGATCAGGATGCCGATGCGGCGGCGAGATACAGGCATCTGGAAGAGACGTTGCCGAAACAGCCACCGGCGAACCCGCCACCGCTCGCATTGCCGTGCAAGCCGTAAGATCGGTGGCGACGGGCACAACGGAGGGGGCGCACTGATGGCGGAGGGTTTCGAACCATCGCAGATTCCCGGTGGCGGCGAACATGCGCAGATCTGGAAGGACGGCCAGCTCAAGGCGGCGTTCGACCCGCTGAATGCAACCAACGCCTTCAACTCGCGGGATCAGTACATCAACGTGGTCAACCTATGGCAGCAGGGGGTGGAAACCTTCGCGCGCTCGACCCATCGGTCGATCAGTGAGGCGTGGGAGGGCGCCTCTGCCGAGGCGGCCAAGAATGCGATCACGAACTACTCGCAGGACGCGCTGAACCTGACCCAGCCGCTCACCGACCTGGCCAGCCACGTCAACGACACCGCCGAGGCGGTAATGAAGACCAAGAACTCGATCCCCGACCCGGTCCACATCGATGCCACCTCCTGGCTCGTCCCGTGGCACCGATTCACACTCGAGGAGCAGCAGGGTCAGCATCGCCAGGAGGCCTGGGACCACTTCATCAACCACTACGTCACCCCACTCGGGCAGATCGACAGTCAGATCCCGGTGCTGCCGCCGGCCAGCGATCCGACTCGTCCGGTGAACGCGCCCGCGCCCGGCGACCAGAGCCCTGGCGGTCCCGGATTCTCCAGCGGCCCAGGGCATCTCGGCGGTCCGGGCTCAGGTCCCGGTAGTGCGAACCAGCCCGGTCATCAACAGCCGGGCAGTCAAGACCCGAATCACCAGGACCCCAACCAGCAGAACCCGAACCCGCAGGATTCGAAGCAATCGCCGGGTGGGCCGAATCCGGCCGACTCGCCGCAGACGACGCCGTCCGGTCTGCATCCGCCGACGAGTCCGTCCTCGATGGACCCGAACGCGACCTCGACGACACCCAGCAGCATCGATCCCGGTGGTCTCGGATCCTCCAGCGGCACCGGTTCACCCGGCGGTTCCGGCTCCCTCGGCGGCCCAGGGGTCGGCGGCGGTCCGGGCTCCACATCCGGCGGTCCGGGGCGGAGCATACCGGGCGGCCCGGCCGGCGGTCAGAACCCGGCGGCGGCCTCCGCCGCTCGCCCGGCTGCGAACGCATCCGGAATGCCGGGTATGCCCGGTCTGGGTGCGGCCCGCGGTAAGGGTGAGGGGGATAAGGAACACACCACCCCGGACTATTTGATCAATGCGGAGAACGCTCGCGAGCTGATCGGTGACCCACCCCGCACGCTCCCTGACGGTGTCATCGGCGGTGGCCGCCAGGGCGAGGATCGGCCGCGTCCCGAGTGATGGGCCACAGAGCCGGTGTCGCACAAGGAGTCTCGTGACGTGGTAGGCGATGGGAAACAGCAGATGTCTGAATGGGTCTGGGAGCCGGACGATTTCGCCGCGTTATGGTACAGCGACGCCAACGATCGGCTCCCGAATCTGTTGCGCTACACCAGCCGCTTCGTCACTCGTGACGAGTTCGACGCACACAAGATCGAGGTGCGGCGCCGGTACGACACCGACGAACTCGAACGCGTCCAGCTCGCCCTGCACGCGCTGACAGCATCCGATATGCGGATCGAAATTTTCTGCGGCACAAACAAATACAAGGGCAGCAGGGGCGATGAGCGCCAGTACCGCATCATCGGTGCCCGCACCCCGCACCACGCGGCCGTCCTGCACCAGCTCACCCAGGGCCCGACCGAGGGCCGCATCCGGTTACGGCTGTGCCGCCCGGAAAACCTCCCCACCCGTATCGCCGCCACCATGCCCGCCCGCAACCCCGGCACGGGGCCGCCCCTCACCGTGCACCCGGACGACGTGCGGGACGGGCACGCCACCGCCACCGGCAACGCACCCCACGAACGGTACCGCCGCCTTTTCGCCGGCCCCATCGACGGCGGCGGCTCGGCGCTACTGCGGGCCGGGGCCTTCAACACCACCCCCGAACCGTGGAATCACCTGCAGTGGTACGACTTTCCCGACGGCCGCTACGCCGAAACCCGCGGCGACCACATCACCCTCCGCCCGGCCACCGCCCAAGACCTCTCCACCCGCTTCACCAGCTGGATCGACCGCGCCCTGCAACGCCTCCGCGAAGACGAGGAAGACCGCTGGTACGCCTGAACCACCGGTGGTCGACCAGCCGCCTTCTCAGTTGAACCAGCCGTGCTCGTTGTGATAGCGGTGAAAGTCGTCATCGTCGTCGATATCGCTCGGGCCGACGACGAGATCGCGGTTGGGTTTTCGCGTTCCCGGGATGACGTGCGGGGCATCCTTCGGTGGGGCGGGGGCGGGTGCAGGCGTCGGGGGAGGAGGTGGGGTTGCTGGTGGCGGCTCCGGAGCTCCTCCGGCGACGTTCAAGAAGTCTTCGAGTTCCCCTGGTTCCGGCGCGCCGCCGTTGTGCTCGACCGCGGCCGCGAGCTCGCTCGATCTCGCCTCGTAGAAAGCCCGGTCCGCGCGGTGTGCGGCTTCCGCGATCGATGCGGCCAGCCGGTCGGGTGTGGTGTTGCGGAAGCCGTCCGGCGCGATCTGGACCGAATCGACGATCCCGAACATATCCACCGTGGCACGGACCCGGCGGTCCGTGGAAAACGCCTCAACACCATTGCTCATGGCACTCGAGGCCGACCGCGATCTCCGACCCGCAGACAGCCCCATCTCCTGCACAGCGGCGGCGATCAGGGCTACGGCCTGCTTCCGGGGACCGCGGATCTGATGGGCAGCCCGCCGAACAGTCTCGGTGACCACCTGAGCCAAATACTGTGGCGTGCTGCGCCGAAACGCTTCCGGGACAAGACGAACCGATGTCACCGCCCCCACCGGACCGACCGTGACCTGCACGAGCCCATCCGCTGACTGCGCGGTCGTGGTGAGGGACTCGAGGTGTCGGCGCGCGCCGGCCAGTTCGGCCTCCTTCTCGTCGACCGCGGCGAGCAAGCTGGTGATATCGATATCTTCCATCGGATTCTCCGGACTGATCTGATATGCGAGACAACCATTGACGCTAATTGGAATCAAGGAAACTGCCAAGCAACCACAAGAGGATGCGGCCGATCAATTTGAGGGGCGCTATCAGCAATTTGAAGGGCGCTAGCGCAAAATCGAGTACCGCCCCTTGGCGCCGTTCATACAGGTAGGTTGCCAGCAATTGAATTCTGTTGATGCGGTCATCATGGACGGTCACATCACACCGCGACGTTACTCCACGCGGGATGTTTATGGTGAACCCGGCGCTCTCGGGGCTGCTGTAGTGAATGGAGACCTGCGCGCAGTCGCGCATGAGTTCTCTGAATCCGGGCGTCTTTCTGAGGATGCGGATCAGGAGGCCGACTTTCTGGGGTGACACCTCTCTGGTAAGCGTCCCCAGGTTCAACTGTTCGAAGACGCCCCACTTCTCGGGCCAGTCTGTGAGATCCGGATCCACCGATGAGACACCGATTTGCTGGTGGTCCGAGTCGTACGTCTCACCCGCTGCGATGAATCCGATGGTTGTTTTGAAGTCCTGCCCTACCTTGACGCGCATAAAGTTGATGTCGGACCGGCGCCTGCGGTCCACCACGGGCATCTCCATGCGGGTAACCGGCTTACTGCTTCCCGGTACGAAGACATCGCGTCGACAGTTGCCGAAGAATCTCTCTTTGATGGTGAATTCTGTTGCGGTCTCGATCATTTCAGTCCCCGAACCAACTCAGGGGGTACAGCAACAAGCCGAAGGGGAGAATCATCACATCGAGTGCCACGCCTTTACGCCGTTCACGCAAGTAGGTTGAGAGCATTTGAGTTCTGCTGATTCGGTCATCATGAATGGTCACATGACACCGCAGCAATACACCACGAGGGATGGTCATGGTGAACCCGGGACTCTCCGGACTGCTGTAGTGGATGGAAAGCGGTGCGCAATCGCGCATGAGCGCTCGGAGCCCGGGGGTTTTTCTGAGCGTGCGAGTCAGCGGCCCGACTTCTTTGGTCGATACCTGCCGGTAAAGTGTTCCGAGGCCGTTCTGTTCGAAGATGCCCGGTTCGTCCGGCCAGTTCGTAACATCGGGATCCACCCACGAGTATCCGATCTGTTGCCGGTCGGAATTGTAGGCCTCTCCATCTCCGATGAATCCAATGATGTATTTGAGATCCGCCCCGGCCCGGACGCGGAGGTGGGGTTCTCCGCTCACCTTGTCTATGCTATTAACCGGCTTGCGGCGCCCCGGTATGAAGACATCGTGCTGGTCCTCGTCTGTCCATTTCGATTTGATAGTGAATTCTGTTGCAGCATCGGTCATTTCGGCTCCTGGATACTATCGGGCCTCGGGCAGCCAATTCACGCGGGTCGTGCCGTTCATCGCGGACCAGCCGTGCTGCTTCTCGAAATCGAATCCGTGACTTTCCACGTCCTGAACCAGACTCCCCGCATCCGTGCCTCCCCAGGGCTGTGAATTCTGCTCAGAATGGATCTGACCGAGTTTGGTCTGGAGCTTCTTCACTGTTTCCTGGATCAGCTTGTAATAGTTATCGACCTGCTCGATTCCGTTGACGAGCATTCGTACATCCTGATACAGCTTCGCCATCCGGGAAGCTGTCCATACGCCTGCGACCACATCCGCAACCGGATCTTCCGGCCCCAAGCCAACCGCTTCGATACCGGCATCGACGGCCATCGTCTCGGCCGCATCCTCGGCCAGCTTTTTGATTTCATTGTCGATCAATTTGCCGATAAACGACACGATGAGCTGCACCAGTTTGCACAGTTCCTTGTAGCCCTCCTTGTATGCCATCGCGGTGACCTTGGCCTGGTCACCGATTCCCCCGATGCCGTTGGCCCAGAGGAACATGTATTCGTCGAACGCTCTACCGGAATCGCCGTGCCACTCGCTGCCGAGGTGCCACGAGCCCTTGCGTAGAGTTCCAGCGACGGTATAGCAAGCGTCACCGAGGGTTTCGTATGCGTCGTGCAGGTACATCAGACGGTCCCAGTCACCGAGGAGCGGTTTCGTCAACATCTCGATGAAACTGCGTCCGGTTACGAATTGGAATGCCTTGTCGGCAATCCAGACGTCGTTCCCGGCGCCGGTCAGCTGTTGGTGTGCTTTTTCTTTGGCTGCATCCAGCCCCCGCGGGGTGGACGTGCTCGGTGAAATGTGCTTTGTGGGCTCATGAGGCTCTTTGAGCGCGGTCGGCTCATCTGCGAAATTGCCAAACCCGCCCGATGGTGTGGGGAGCGTCGAGATGTCCGGAACGCCGGGGATAGCACCACCGTCGAACGTATCCAACAACGCTTGGCTGTTCGCCTGGTCCTGGTTCCGCAGCATCTGGTTGGCGGAGCCGGTCTTGCTCGTGATGGTTCCCATGCCAGTCGCGCAGTGCCGCAACAGATTCCCGAAGTGGTCGCCGACCTCAGGCACGTGAGGTTTGAGCAGCGTCAGCAGACCGTCCAGACCATCGGTGTTCGAGCATTGTCGCCCGGCCCACCCCGCCAGAACGGTCAGATGCTCTCCCTGTTTGGTCACCAGACCGTTGAATGAGACGAAGTCTTCACTGGGTGGCACCCGCACAGCGTCAGCCATGTATCCCCCTCCAAGTCACACAGTCGAACTCACGGTGACGTTACACCGCGGAGTGCTTCTCCGTCGGTCGGGCCCGCCGGTCTGGCCATCAACATCGGTCGGCCATCCGTATGTGCTACCAGGTGGCACATGTGGGTATACTGGTGGTATGTCAATGCCGCGTGAGATCAATCAGCGGGATCTGAAGTTGCGCGCCGGTGAGATCATGGATGCCATCGAGCGGGGGGAATCGTTCACGGTGACCCGCAATGGTCGGCGGATCGCGTCGGTGACGCCTATCGGCCCGCGGCCGACGTTCGTTTCCAAGGAGCGGGTTGCCGCCGCGTTCGCTGGCGCCCCGGTGCTGGACGATCGGCAGTTTCGTGCCGATGTGCACGCGGCTTTCGATGAGGAGGAATACGATCCGTTCACGCGAGCCTCCGAAGCTGGTGGGCCACAATGACTTCGCCGAGTCAGGGCCTCCTGGACACCAATGCGCTCATTCTGATGGATGGACTTGATCAGGACGAGTTGCCGGCGGAACAGGCGATCAGTGCGATCACCTTGGCGGAGCTGGCTGTAGGGCCGCTGGCCACCGACGATCCGGAGGAGGTTGCGGCGCGAATGGCTGTGCTGGGCCGTGCCGAAGCCGAGTTCGAGCCGATCCCGTTCACGCCGGCGTCGGCGCGGATGTTCGGACGCGTGTACGCGGCAACCGTGACGGCCGGCAGAAAACCACGCAAGTACTACGTTGATCTGCTGATCGCCGCCACCGCGGCCGCGCATGGACTGCCGTTGTTCACGGTGAACCCGGATGATTTCCGGGGATTGGAACGTCTGGTGGCGGTCCGCTCGGTTACCCATCCCGACAATCGTCGGTGATGCGTAATCGTCGAGCACGGTGCATTCGGACGATGAGCGCCGAGTTGCTGACGTCCCCGGCGAAACTCCCGTCAGCGCATCAACGTGGCGGGGCCCACGGTGAATTCGAACGGCGAGTGCAGGGTTGCCGACGTTCCGGCGGCGATGCGGTGGGTGAGCTGGTACTCGCCGTCGTCGCCACGGCTGTGGGCGAACAGAACCGGCAATTCCTCGCCGGGGAGGCGGCCTTTGAAGGTGTTGATTTCGATACGCCAGTAGTTCGGGATTCCGGCTTCGGCATACATGAGCGGTTTGACCATACGATCCTGCATCGTCGTCGAAGCCGATACGACCTCGACCGCCAGGACCACCTGTGCGGCAGGGAGCCCCCGGTCGTCCATCGGGATGTCGCCCACTCCGACGATCAGATCCGGGATCGCCTCGTCGTCACCCATCAGCACACCGACGCCCGCGACGCTGAAGTGGCCGTCCGGCAGCGCGTCTTCGAGGCTTCGATCCAGCCACTTGATCAACCGCTGGTGCCCTAGGTTGGGGGCGGAGGTCACGACGAGCTGACCATTCAGTACCTCGTACCGCATTCCGTTGTCGGACAAGTGATCGAGGTCTGGAGCAGTCCACCGGTCCGGTTTTGCCAGAAGTTCCGTAGGTGCCTCGGACAATGGCATTGCCATGAAACACCACCTCCGACCGCGTTGAGCTGGAACCATCTGCTACTACAGTCGAATTCTAGCCCCTCGTCTCACGGTTCGATCGGCGCGAAGCCGATCACAGCGACATCGTGATCAGTCGTAGTGGTGGCGCACCCTGTTGTCCCGCCCGACATTCGCCGTCTCCCTCGGCGGCCGCCCGATGCTGGAGTGGTTGGAGTACGACACCAAACACCACCTCGCCGGATAAGAGTCCGACTTCGTCATCGGAACCTACTGGGGACCAGCTGATTTCGGCGAGTCGGGTTCGGCCGGTGGGGTGTGGCCGCCAGGCTTTGGAAGCATGGGCGCAACAGGTCGATGATCCATCGCAGTCGAGCCTCCGCGAGATGCATGCCGACGGTGGTGTTGTCATATGGCGACGACCAGGAGCTGGACAAGGTCGAGTTCGGTCGGGCGTCGGCGCGGGTGGCGTCTTCGGACATCAGGGGTCCTTCTCGTGCCTGCAATCAGCTAGCGGCGGTTCAGAAGTCGGGCGAGCGGACCGCGCTTGCTTTCCGGCGCAATCCAATCGGCAATGTCGGCGACGATGGCGGCGTCAACGTGATTCGGCCGCTCGACATCCGAGGGCGCGGATCGACCGGTGCCCGGGTAAAACATGTGGTCGTCGGCGTCATGGACGTGGATGGTGACATCGGCGCGGCCCGCCAGTCCCTGTTGCCAGCCGGGCAGGTCATCGGCGACGGTGACCTGATAGTCGCGGCCACCCTGCAGGATCAGGATCGGCTTGTCCAGTGCCGCCGCAGTCGCGACCTGGTCGTAGGCCCACATGTCCAGCCAGTACGAGGCCGGCATCCCGAACAATAACTCGCTAGCCGGCGTCTCCGGCGACAACGTGGGGCTCTCGGTCACCTCAACAGCCCGCATCAACGCCGCCAACTTCTCGTGAAAGTCCTTCCCCGGCTCCAAATCCGCGATGTAGTCGAAGACTCGAAGCGCGGCACGCGTCATCGGGGCGGTGTCGCCGGCCAGGATGACGACCCCCGCGACGGACGGCTCGACCGCCGCGATCCGCGGCGCCGCCTTGCCACCGCCGCTGTGCCCAGCCACATACACCCGGTCCGGGTCGATACCCGGCTCCTGCCGTAACAACCGCACCGCCGCCTTCGCCGAATGCACGTACTCCTCGACCATGGTGAAACCCTGTTCGTGATTCACCTCGGTGTGCACGAAATTCACCTTGTCGAACCGCAACACCGCGATTCCCCGACTGGCCAACCCCCACGCGAGATCCTTGAACGGCTTGTTCGGCCCCGTTGTGACATCTCGATCCATCGCACCGGAGGAAACCAGCACCATCGCCGGCTTCGCCCTGCCGCCTTTCGGCATGGTCAGGGTTCCCGGCACGGCATACGACCCCGATTCCACGATCACCTCACGCTCCCTGAACCGCCTCGGTACGGCATAGCGCGGCGGTTCCCACGCCGAATCCTCCGGCGGCGCAAGGCGGAACCCCTGCAGCAGACCAGCCGAGTCGATCACCATCCGAACTACCAGCCCGCCGACGCCACCGGTCACGGGCACCTTCGTCCGTGTCGCCCCGGCGTCGAGCGGCTCGAGTACGGTCGGGCCGACAGCCTCCACCCCACCGATCTTGGCGGTCTCTGCAGCCCACGCCACCCGAATGGTGTCAACAGACACCGTTGCGGCCAACGCCGGCCCGAACAGCGTCACGAGCTCATCGAACCGCTCTCCCCGCAGCATCTCCAGCACAGTCGCCGCGACCTCGGTCGGATCGGTCAGTGTCGGCACAACCGTCACCTTTCTCTAAAAATGCAACGGTTCTCGTATCGTGAGAACGATAGCATCTTATGCGACGATTGGCCAGTGGAACCCCTCGAACTCCTTCTGGCCCACCCCGCCCGAATCCGGATCGTCCACGCGCTACGCGGCGACCACACACTGACCACGACCGACCTGTGCGCCGTGCTGCCCGACCTGTCGAAAGCATCCGTATACCGCCACGTCGAGGCCCTGGTCAGCGTGGGAATCCTGGAGGTCGCCGAGGAGCGGCGGGTCCGCGGCGCGGTCGAGCGCCACTACCGTCTACACCCCGAACGCGCCGTCGTCGACGCCGCCACCGCCGCCACCGCAACCATCGATGACCACCGCCGCGTCTTCGCCACTGCCATGGCCGTCCTGATCGCCGAATTCAACGCGTACCTGGCCCGCGACGACGCCGATCCGGCAAACGACCTCATCGGATACCGCCAACACGCCCTCTGGCTCAACTCGGACGAACTCGAATCCCTCATCACCGACATGCGCGAGGTGCTGATCCCCCGCATGAGCAACCAACCCACTCCCGAACGCGCCCGCTACCTGGTCAGCCCCATCCTCTTCCCCGCATCGCGCCAGCCGGCATCGACTTACGCCCAGCCGAAGGATTGATCTTGGCAACACGGTCTCGACGGCCGGTCAGAACGATCGTTCCACCAGATCGGTCGTCATCTCGGGTACGACCACGGCGTATGGGCCCGACACGGTACATGTAATATCATTGGTACATGTCTCTCAAGCGGACCAATGTCTATGCCGACCCTGCCGATCTCGCATTGATCAAGGATGCGGCAGCAAAACGCGGCATATCCGAAGCTGAGATCATCCGGCGCGGCATCCATCTGGCTGCGATGAGTACCCGGGTGTGGGCGGAGGAGATGGACTTTCCGGCCTTCGATGATATCGATGGCCCGGTCTCCGATGAGGTGACGCGGGCAGTTGTGGAGGGGACTCGGCGCCGGTGATCGTTGTCGCCGATACCTCCGGGATTATCGAGGCATTCGCCAAAAGTGCTGAGACCGCCGCATGCCGTACCGTTCTGAATGGGGCCAGCCTTGTTGTGGTGTCTCCGCTGGTGCTCACCGAGGTTGATCATTTGGCGAAGGCTCGTTTCGGCGCATCTGCTCGCAACGATGTGCTGTCGTTCATTTTCGACAAGGTCGACCAGATGCGGTTTACGATTCCGGACGTATCGGGGCACATCGCCGCTGCCCGCCGCATCACGGAGAACTACCGAGACCTCAACCTCGACATGGCCGATGTGTTCAACGTGTGTCTGGCTGCCGAATATCAGACCGAGACAGTCTTGACCTTGGACCGCCGCGACTTTCGTGCATTGCGTCCGCTGACTCGCGAACATTCGCACTTTCGATTATTGCCCGACGACCTGCCGTGATCTGCGGAGTTGATGACTCGGGACAGGGCTCAGTTCAGGCCTAGGAGCTGAGATGTGTTGGTGCGCAGGACTTTTCGCTGGATCGCAGGGTCGCAGGTTTGCAGGCGGGGGAGGTAGTCGCGGGGGTCGCGCAGACCTTCGGGGTGGGGGTAGTCGGAGCCGAAGAGGACGTGGTCGGGGCCGATGGCGTCGATGAGGTCGTGCACGTCGTCCTCGGGGAACGGGCATACCCAGAGGTGTTCGGCCAGGGCCCGGCTGGGTTTGTCGGGGAGTTCGCCGCCGATCATCGGGCCACGCCTGCCCAGCGCGGCGGCCTTGTCGATGGTTTTGAAAAGTGGCCGCAGCCAACTGGATCCGTTCTCGATGGATACGATCTTGATATTCGGATGCCGCCCGAACAGATTGTGCAGCGTCAGCGCGATCATGGTGTCGACCACGGGCCGTTCGGTATTGCACAACGCCCACTGCAGCGGTGACTGCCGATGCGACGGGTTGGTGGGATCCTCGCCCCAGTGCACACCGTAGAAATGCTGGAATCCGCTGTTGGAGACGTGGAATACCACGGGGATACCGGCTTCGGCGCAGCGTGCCCAGAACGGGTCGAAGTGCGGATCGGCGGGGGAGTGACCGGCGATCGGGCCCGGGCACAGGTGCACCATGCGCGCACCGGCCTCGATGACGCGCTCCAATTCCGTTACCGCCCTGTCGATATCGAGTAGCGATAGCATCGGCACACCGAACAGCCGCCCGTCGTCGCCGTAACCCCAGTCGTCCTCGAGCCAGCGGTTGAAGGCGCGCAGGCTGGCGTAGGTGAGGTCGACGTCGTCGCGCAGGTCGTATTCGACGGCGACTCCGAGGGTGGGCAGCATGAGGGTGGCGTCCACACCCTGTTCGTCCAGGACCGCCAAACGCGCCTTGCGGTCGTGGAATTCGGGGCATTCGGCCGAGGTCACCACCTCGCGATGGGTGAACCCGTCATTGACACCGCCCACGAACAGGCCCTGCAGGGCGCCGGGCGCGGACGCGTAGTCCCCGGGCATGACGCTCATGAACGTGCGCTGACCGCGCAGGAAGATGCGGCCCAGCCCGTCGTCGCCGCGACGCACGCGGATGGTGCGGTCGGCGAACCGGGACTCGATATGGCGGGAGAAGCAATCGTCGGGTTCGTAATAGTGTCCGTCGGCGTCGATCAGGCCGTAGTCCATCGCCGAGCTCAACCCGTATTCCATCGCCTCGATACCTCCGGATTCGCCCGTCGACAGGGGAAGTGCCCCCGCAGTAAGTGAGCGCACAGTTACTAACTTCGCATCAGCGACTGTAGATGTCAAGGTCGGGGCGGGTATCGGAGCTCTGTGTCGGTATTCGGAATGACTGGTGCCGAATCTGTCCCGGACCGGTGGCGGCGACCTAATATGAGTAAGTATTCGCTCGATTGCAGCTCAGATGACACGAGGTATCCAGTGAAAGTCGCGATCGCCTACGAGGTCGGCCGGCCTCTCGAAATCGAAGATCTGCCCCTGCCCGCACCGGGCCCCAACGATGTGGTGGTGCGGCTGCGCGCCAGCGGCATCTGCCATACCGATCTCAACGTCATGCAGGGCCGCTCCGCCCTGCCGATGCCCACCGTGCCCGGACACGAGGGCTGCGGCATCGTCGAGGAGGTCGGTTCGGAGGTGCGCCGGACCAAGGTCGGCGATCGGGTGCTGGCCTGCGTCACCCCGGCCTGCGGGAACTGCTGGTCCTGTCTGAACGGCATGTCCAATCACTGTGATATCAACGGTGAGGTCAAGGCGGCCAAGCGAATTCAGCTGAAGGACGGTCGCAAGGCCGCCGCGGTCTGTGGCTGCGGTACCTTCGCCGAGGCCATGGTCGTGCACGAGGCCTCGGTGGTCCCGGTGCAGACCGATCTGATCGATGAACAACTGGCGCTGCTGGGCTGCGGGGTGACCACGGGGCTCGGGGCGGCCCTCAATACCGCTCAGGTAACACCGGGGGCGACGGTCGCGGTTATCGGCTGCGGCGGGGTGGGCCAGTCGGTGATCCAAGGGGCGCGGATCTGCGGTGCGGCCGTGATCATCGCGGTGGATCCGGTGGCCGGGCGCCGCGCCGCCAGTCTGGCCATCGGCGCCACGCACGCGGTCGATCCCGGCGACGGCGATCCGGTCGAGCAGGTCCAGGCCCTCACCGGCGGACGCGGTGCGGACTTCACCTTCGAGGTCGTCGGACGGCCGGAACTGGTCACCCAGGCCGTCGATATGGCCAGGATGGAGGGGGTGGTCACGATGGTCGGCATGCCCTCGATCACCGATGTGCTGACCCTTCCCGCGATCAAGACGGTGTTCTCCGGGAAACGCATCGCCGGATCGGTGATAGGCGGTTCGCAAATCCTGCGGGATTTCCCGCGGTACATCCGGCTGGCCGAATCCGGCCGGCTGGATCTGAGTTCGATGATCACCCACCGGATCTCACTGGACGAGATCAACAAGGGCATCGAATTGGTCGAGCGGGCCGAGGGGGTGCGCACGGTTGTCCTGTGATCGCAGCCGCGGGTGCCGTCAGGGCCCGGAGCGGGGACATTGATATGCCCCAGCTCTGGCGCCGGACACGGGATACGGCTACCTTGTATGTAAGTATTCGCTTTGTTACCGGAGTTGGGAGATCCCATGTCGTTCGACTGGTTCATCTCGGTTGATGACCATCTCATCGAGCCGGCACGGCTGTGGCAGGAGCGACTGCCGGAGAAATGGCGGGAGACCGGTCCCCGGATCGTGCACGAGGGCTCCTCCGAGTTCTGGGTATACGAGGATCGGCAGATCGTGACCACCGGCCTCAATGCGGTTGCCGGTAAGAAGCGTGAGGAATTCTCGCCCGAACCCATCAGCTACGCCGACATGCGCACCGGCTGTTACGAACCCGCGGCCCGGGTGGCCGATATGAATCAGGGACATGTGCTGTCCTCGATGCTGTTCCCATCGCTACCGCGCTACTGCGGCCAGATCTTCCACGAGGCCAAGGATCGCGAACTGGCACTGCTGTGCGTCAAAGCCTGGAACGATTTCATCCTGGAGGAATTCGCGCAGGCCTATCCCGGCCGCTTCATCCCGATGATGATCATCCCGCTGTGGGATCCCGAAGCCGCCGCCGCCGAAATCGAGCGCACAGCCGCCCTGGGCGGGAAATCCATTGCCTTCTCGGAGAATCCGACCAAACTCGGCCTGCCCTCGATCCACACCGACTTCTGGGATCCGGTATTCCAGGCGTGCAACGACACCGGCTATGTGATCTCCATGCATGTGGGATCGTCCTCGAATCTGATCCGCACCTCCGACGATATGCCGACCTTGGCGTTCATGGCCTACTCGGCCGCGGCCAATCAGGCCGGAACCCTGCTCGATTGGCTGTTCAGCGGTAATTTCGTGAAGTACCCGAAGTTGAAGACCGCGCTCAGTGAGGGCTCGATCGGCTGGATGCCGTACTTCCTCGAACGCGCTGAACAGGTCGTCGACAAGCAGCGCTTCTGGGCTTCGCGTTTCGATATCAATATGAACGCCAGCCACGAGCGCGGTGAGGAGAAGGGCGCGGCCAGCTTCGATCTCGATACCGATATTCGTCGCCTGTTCCGCGACCACGTCTTCGGCACCTTCATCGAGGATCAGGCCGGAATCCGGCTGCTGGACATCATCGGTGAGGACAATGTGATGCTGGAATGCGATTACCCGCATTCCGATTCGACCTGGCCGGACACCGTCCAGATGGCCGGAAAATGGCTCGGTCACCTGTCCCAGGAGATCCAAGACAAGATCACCGTCGGAAACGCTTCTCGCGTCTACAATTTCACCCCCGCCGACCCCGCCACCATCCCGGAGTCATGACGCCAGAATCCGGATCGGTCAAGAGACCTTCCTCTTCTTCTGTGAGCCAGTCGGGGGGCCGCCATATTGCTGGACGAGGTTGAGGATGGCGGACACCGGTATCGTCTCGGCGCTGGTTTTGCGTGCGGCAACAGCGTTTTCGATGGCTCCGCGGAGCCAGGCTCCGGTCGTGACACCCTGTTCCTTGGCGAACTGTCGTGCTTCATCCAGTGTCGCGACAGGTATCCGCACGCTGTATCCGGTAAGGGGTGAGGTTTCATCCGTCTCGTGA
Source organism: Nocardia sp. (assembly GCA_017354515.1). GTDB lineage: Bacteria > Actinomycetota > Actinomycetes > Mycobacteriales > Mycobacteriaceae > Nocardia. The sequence continues at coordinate 21,269 of JAFMQT010000009.1, forward strand.
CGCGTGAGCTCTGCGTCGGCGATTTCGCCGCTGACGTCGTGGGTGTCGTAGTATTCACGGGCGGCTCGGATTTGTTCTTCGGTTCTTTTCATAGCTCTTACCTGGCCTTTCGGTTATACTCGCGCCGCTCGTTGGCGGTCATGTCGCGGGCGGTCGCGACATAGAAGCGACCATCCATGGCGTGACACATGACAACGAGTAAATACCGTCCGGTATAAGTTCTGCCGAGAAGGATCTCGGTTTCATTGTGGCCGCTGTAGGTGTAGTAGGGGCGTTGGGTTGCCTCCTGAACTTCTTGGGGAGAGACGTTGTGGCGCGCTATGTGCGCTTCGCTTCGGTCGTTCCAGTGGAACTCGAACACCAGACTCACTGTATCACGAACGTGGTACGCAACGTCGGACTGTCCAGCCGCAGCTTCAGGCAAGGGTGATGGCGCGTTCGGGGCAGTTGTCGGCCGCTTCACGGACGCGGTCGGCGAATTCGGCGGGAACCTCGTCCACCAGAGTGCGGCTGTTCCCTCGTTCATCGAGTTCGAAGACTTCGGGGCAGGTTTCCCAGCAGCGGGCGTGGCCCTGGCAGAGCTCGGGAATTACGGAAACGTGCACGGTGTCCTCCGGATGGCTGAAGTAGCTGGGGCAGTACAGCGGGGTCAGTAGGTGGCCGACAGCGCCCACGGTCCGTCGGGGAAGGGACGGCCCAGCAGTTCCATACTGTAGGTGATGCGGCCGGTGTCCTCGGACCGCGAATCACACAGCAGCGCAGCGGCTTCGGCCATCGCGTCATCGGGTTCGACCGGGACGTTGTCGGGGGTGTGCGGGGAGACCACGGCCACGCCCGGAGTCATCACCAGTCCCGCGGTGCCCAGGGCGTTCACTCGCACCCCGGTGCCGTGCACCTCGGCGGCGAAACCGGTCGTCATCCGATCCGCCGCCGATTTGCACATGCCGTACGGGACGCAGCCGTCGGAGGCCCAGTCCGGATACGGCGGGCCGATCGGGTGGCGGGCCTGTTTGGAGGTGATATTGAGGATCCAGCCGCGTCGGCGTTCGATCATTCCCGGAATCGCCAACTGGCACAGCCGGAACGGGGTGTGCACCATCATCTGGAACATCACGTCGTAGCGTTTGGGTTTTACGTCCAGGGCTGGGCCGTAGAAATTGACGCCGGCGTTGTTGACCAGGGTGTCGACCGGTCCGAGCGCGGCTTCGGCGCGCTCGATCACGGTCTCCACCTCCTCGGGTCGGGTCAGGTCGGCCCGGATCGCGGCCGCCCTTCCGCCCTGGGCCTCGATCGCGGCGATGACCTCCTCGATCGAACCGGGCAGCGCGGCGGTGCCGGCCTCCACGGTGCGCGCCACCAGGGCCACCGCGGCTCCTTCGGCGGCGAACTTCTCGGCGATCCGAGCCCCGATGCCGCGGCTGGCGCCGGTGATCACCGCGGTGCGGCCGTCCATCGATCCCACGTCGACTCCTGTGCTGAAATGGCAAAATCCGACAATAGCAAAGTGAGTACCTACTTTCTCACGGTACTCGCTGCTGTGCGAGCCCTTCAGGGGTTATGTTGAGTGAGTACCCGCTCGGTAACGCTCGGCTGCCCGCGCCGGGAAGGATGGAACGGCATGTATGACATCGTCATTCGCGGTGGGGACGTGGTCGACGGCACTGGTGCGCCGCCGCGTCGCGCGGATCTCGCGATCGACGGGGACCGGATCGCCGAGGTCGGTACCGGCATCGCGCAGGGGCGTCGCGAGATCGATGCCTCGGGCCGGATCGTCACACCCGGTTTCATCGACGTGCACACCCATCTGGACGCCCAGCTGTTCTGGGATCCGCTGGCCACCCCGTCCTGCTACCAGGGCGTCACCAGTGTGGTGATGGGCAACTGCGGCGTCACCTTCGCCCCCGTCCGTCCCGGC
>JAFMQT010000122.1 GCA_017354515.1 Nocardia sp.
GCGTGCAGCGGCTGGCCGAGTTCGAGCATCACATAGTTGGTGACATCGACCGCCGGCGAGATCGGCCGGACACCCGACAACAGCAGACGGCGCTGCAACCACCACGGACTCACCGCGTCCGGGCGGACCCCGGTGACCTTGCGCATCGCGAACCGGGTGCAGCCGGAGTCGGCCTCTACGGTGACCGGATGGGCATCGGCCTCATCGTCGGGCCGGGTGCGCACCGCCGGATCGGCGTATTCGAGATCGAATCCGCAGGCCAGTTCGCGACTCAGGCCGCGGACCGAGAAGCAGTAGCCGCGATCCGGGGTGATGTTGAGTTCGACGACCGTATCGTCCAGTCCCAGCAGTTCGTTCGCATCGTCGCCCGGTTCGGCGGCGCCGGGCTCGAGCACCAGGATGCCCGAATGATCCTTGCCGATACCCAATTCGGCGACCGAGCAGATCATGCCGTTGGAGACGTGGCCGTAGGTCTTGCGCGAGGTGATCTGGAAACCGCCGGGCAGCACACCGCCCGGAAGCACCACCACGACCAGATCCCCGACCGCGAAATTCCGGGCGCCGCAGATGATCTCCTGCGGATCGTCCGCGCCGATATCGACCTTGCAGAAGCGGATCGGCTTCTTGAACTCGGTGAGTTCGGTGATCTCGGCGACCCGTCCGACCACCAGCGGATGGTCGAGGTCACCGGTGACCGGCCGCAAGACATCGAGTTCCTCCACCTCGAGTCCGACGCGGACGAATCCGGCATCGAGTTCCTCGGGCGTGAGCGACCAGTCGGGGGTGGTCCGCCGCAGGGTTTCGGTCAGCCAGGACTGCGCTACTCGCACGTGACGTTTCGCTTCCTCGTATGAAGGGCCGGATGGAGTGGATCGAACTCAGGCGCGGATGCCGAAGGGCTGGGTGAAGCGCACGTCGCCCTCGACGATGTCGCGCATATCGGAGATGCCGTTGCGGAACTGCAGCGTGCGCTCGAGACCCATACCGAAGGCGAATCCGCTGTAGACCTCGGGATCGATACCGCTGGCGATCAGCACATTGGGGTTGACCATGCCGCAACCACCCCATTCGACCCAGCCTGCACCACCCTTCTTGTCCGGGAACCACACGTCGACCTCCGCCGACGGTTCGGTGAAGGGGAAGTAGTTGGGCCGCATGCGGGTCCGGGTCTCGGGACCGAACAGCGCACGGGCGAAGGCGTCCAGGGTTCCGCGCAGATGGGCCATCGTCAGCCCCTCATCCACCGCCAGGCCCTCGACCTGCGAGAACACCGGCGTATGGGTGGCGTCGAGTTCATCGGTGCGGAAGGTGCGCCCGGGGCACACCACGTAAATCGGCAGTTCCCGCGAGAGCATCGTGCGCACCTGAACCGGGGAGGTGTGGGTGCGCAGGACCTGCCGCGAACCCGCCTCCCCGGTGTCGGCGCCGGTCACCGGCGCGATGTGGAAGGTGTCCTGCATGGTGCGCGCGGGGTGATCCGGTAGGAAGTTGAGCGCGTCGAAGTTGAAGTGTTCGGTCTCTACCTCGGGCCCCTCGGCGACCTCCCAGCCCATGGCGACGAAGACATCCTCGATCTGCTCGGAGATCACGGTGATGGGATGGCGGGCCCCCGCTGCCGACCGCGCGGCCGGCAGCGTGACATCGATGGTCTCGGCCACCAGTACCGCCGCGTCCCGCTCGGCCAGCAGTTGCGCGCGGCGGGTCTCGAAGGCCTCCACGACCCTGCCGCGAGCCACATTCACCCGCTTACCGGCCTCGGCCTTGTCCTGTTTGGGCAGGCCGCCCATCGCACGCTGGGCGAGGGCGACGGGTGATTTGCCACCCAGATGCTCGGCCTTCACGGCGGCGAGCGCATCGAGATCGGCCGCGGCCGCGAACGCCTTCTCCGCGTCGGCGGCAGCGGCGGCGAGCGCCTCCTCGCTCAACGCCTCCGCCGAGGTCGCTGACTGCTCGGCTGCATTCTTCTGGTCGGCCACGGTCGTTCGTCTCTCCCCTGACTGGTTCGGGTGTGGGCGGGTCGCGCTCGACGACCATTCACGGATGTCGCCATCGCGCAATTGTCGCTGGACGAATCGTAAGCGATGGGGTCCCCCGGTATCACATCCGTTTCCGGCGCGCCCGAGCCGCGATGGACCGCGCCGGAAGCGGTTGTGATCGACCGCACCCACCGCCCCGGCTTTTCTCAGGGCGCGCTCAGGTATATAGTTACTTTCGTTAATCAATTTATTCCGCTTGGATCGCAAACCGCCGCCCGGCCGATGATGCCCGCCGGCGACCACATTCGGGAAAGAGAACGATGACTACCACCACGTCACCAGACATAACCCGCGACAGCGGCGCACCACCCTCGGAACCGGCGATGACCCACCGGCAGATTCTGGAGGCACTCTCCGGCCTGCTGCTGGGCATGTTCGTCGCGATGATCTCCTCGACCATCGTGTCCAACGCGCTGCCGAAGATCATCGGCACGCTGGGCGGCGGCCAGTCCGCCTACACCTGGGTGGTCACCGCCTCCCTGCTCGCGATGACCGCCACCACCCCGCTGTGGGGCAAACTCGCCGACCTGTTCAGTAAGAAGCTGCTGGTCCAGTCGGCGCTGATCATCTACATCGCCGGCTCGATCGTCGCCGGTATGTCGCAGAACGCCGGGATGCTGATCGCCTGCCGCGCGGTTCAGGGCATCGGCGCCGGCGGTCTGACCGCACTGACACAGGTCGTGATGGCCGCGATGATCGCGCCCCGCGAACGTGGTCGCTACAGCGGCTACATGGGCGCCGTCTTCGCCACCGCCACCGTCGGCGGCCCGCTGCTCGGCGGCGTCATCACCGACACCGACTGGCTGGGCTGGCGCTGGTGCTTCTACGTCGGCGTCCCGTTCGCCATCATTGCCCTGGTCGTGCTGCAGAAGACCCTGCACCTGCCCACCCGCAAGCGTGAGGTGAAGGTCGACTGGCTGGGCGCGTTCCTGATCACCGCCTCGGTCTGCCTGCTGCTGGTGTGGGTCACCTTCGCGGGTGACAAATACGCCTGGGCCTCCTGGCAGACCGCCGCCATGGTCGCCGGATCCGTGGTACTGGTCGCCTTGTTCGTGCTGACCGAATTCCGGGCCGCCGAACCGATCGTGCCGATGCACCTGTTCGCCAACCGCACCATCAGCCTGGCCGCGACCGCATCGCTGTTCGTCGGTATCGCGATGTTCTCGGGCACGGTGTTCTTCAGCCAGTACTTCCAGCTGGCTCGCGACAAGTCGCCGACCATGTCCGGCATCATGACCATCCCCATGATCGGCGGCCTGTTCATCGCTTCGACCGTCTCCGGCCAGATCATCACCCGCACCGGCCGGTGGAAGGCGTGGCTGGTCACCGGAGCCTTCCTGGTCACCGCCGGGCTGGGCCTGCTGGGCACCATCCGCTACGACACGCCGTACTGGCAGGTCGCCATCTACATGGCCGCGATGGGGCTGGGCGTCGGTATGACGATGCAGAACCTGGTGCTGTGCACGCAGAACCAGGTCGCTCCGCACGAGTTGGGTGCGGCGAGCTCGCTGGTGTCCTTCTTCCGCAGTCTCGGAGGCGCGGCCGGTGTTTCGGCACTGGGCGCGGTGATGGGTAGCCGGGTCAAGGACTACATCATGGACGGGCTGAGCCATCTGGGCCCGGCGGCCGCCAAGGCGGCCGGCGGTGGTGGCGCCCTGCCCAATCTGTCCACCCTGCCGGCTCCCGTCCGGTCGATCGTGCAGAGCGGTTACGGCCACGGCATCGCCGACATCTTCCTCTACGCGGCCCCGATCGCACTGGTCGCGCTGATCCTGACCTTCTTCATCAAGGAGATCCCGCTGCGCACCTCCAACGCCGCTCCGGTCGATCCGACCGTCAGCGCCGAGGAAGACGATATCCCCGATGAGGCGCTGAACCCGGCGTTCTCGCCGCTGGCTCGGTACGCCGACGTCTCCGGAACACTTCCGGAGCAGTACCTCAGCAACGGTGTGCTGGTGCACGGCGCGGTCCGCGCCGGCGACGACGCTCCGGTCGCCCGTGCCGCACTCACCCTGATCTCACCGAGCGGACGTCAGGTGGGACGTGCGCTGGCCCATGAGGACGGTCGCTACGCGGTGGATGTTCCGGAAGCCGGTTCCTATGTTCTGATCGCCTCGGCCGATGGCTTCCAGCCGCAGGCCACGCCGATCCTGGTCGGCGCTCAGGGTCTGCACCACGATGTGTCCCTGACCGGGATGAGCGGCCTGGCCGGCCGGGTGCGCGCCGAGGACGACGGCACCCCGGTCGCCGATGCGCTGGTGATCGTCACCGATGCCCGCGGCGAGGTCCTGGCCGCCGGTGCCTCGGCCCCCGACGGCGCCTTCCACCTGTCGGAGCTGGTGCCCGGACCGGTGACAGTAGCGGTCAACGCCACCGATTTCCAGCCGCTGGCGATGCCGGCCGAGGTTCTCGGTCAGGGCGTGACCCATCTGGATGTCGCGCTCTCGCGCGGCAGCCGGCTGCACGGGGTCATCCGCAACGCCGCCGGCGCACTGCGCGATGCCCGGGTGACCCTCGTCGACGCCACCGGCGCGGTGCTCGCGAGCACCATCACCGACGAGTCCGGCAGCTACGATTTCGACAATCTGCCCACCGGTGACTACACCGTGGTCGCCTCCGGCTACCCGGTGACCACCAGCACGGTGTCACTGCGCGGCAAGAACACCGATGAGCACGTGATCGAACTGTCGCACTCGCAAGACTGAGTGGCCACGCACGAAACAGGGGCGCCGACTCATCGGCGCCCCTGTTTCGTCGTTGCTTGCTTCGTCATTGCTCGAGCCGGTGCCGGACACGGGCATTCGTGTAGAGGCAGATCGACGCGGCCGCCGCCAGATTGAGACTTTCGGCCCGGCCGTGAATGGGGATCCGGACCCGGTGATCGGCCCGCGCCGCTACCGCCGCATCCAGCCCGTGGGCCTCATTGCCGAAAAGCCATGCGGTCCCGCCGGATTCGCCGGCGCCGCCGAGGAGCTCATCGGCATCGTCGAGATCGACCTCGCCTCGGGCGGTGGTGGCCAGAATGGTGATCCCGCGCTCCCGCAGTGCCGACAGCACGGCATCGACATCCCGGTCCCGGGCCAGCGGAACGTGGAACAGACTCCCCGCCGCAGCGCGCACACATTTGCCGTTGTGCGGATCGACCGAATCACCGGCCAGGACGACGCCGTCGGCACCGACCGCGTCGGCGACCCGGATCAGCGTTCCGGCGTTGCCGGGATCGGCGATCCGAACCGGTACGGCCAGCATCGGCCCACGGCCCGTTATCGATTCCGGGGCAAGGACTTCCGCGGGCGGGCGGTCGAGGATACGGCAGACCGCGACCAGTCCCGGCGGTGTCACGGTCTCGCCCAGATGAGCCGCGGCCCGATCACCGACCAGCGTGGTCCGGACGCCGAGCGCGGCGGCGGTGGCCACCAGCTCATGTTCGCGTTCGGCCGCCGCGCACGAGTAGAACAGCTCGTCCACCCGCTCGGTATCCAGGGCCGCGGCCACCGAATTGGCGCCCTCGGCCAGGAACAGCCCGGCCTTGCGGCGGGCGGCGGCGCGATGCAGTTTGACAGCGGAAACGACCCGCGGATTGCGTTCGGACAGCGCCGGATCGGTCCGGTCGCCGTGCGAACCGCGGTCCACGGGTCGTTTCGACGTGCTGGTCACCTAGCCTGCGGCTCAGGCGGCCGGAGCGTTGACATCCTCCGGCAGGGCGGCCTTGGCGACGGCCACCAGGCCGGCGAACGCCTCGGCGTCGGAGACGGCCAGCTCGGCCAGGTTCTTGCGGTCGACCTCGACACCGGCGGCCTTGAGGCCCTGGATGAAGCGGTTGTACGTGATGTCGTTGGCCCGAGCCGCGGCGTTGATCCGCGCGATCCACAGCTTGCGGAAATCACCCTTGCGGGCGCGGCGGTCCCGGTAGGCGTAGGTCAGCGAGTGCAGCTGCTGTTCCTTGGCCTTGCGGTACAGCCGCGAGCGCTGCCCACGGTAGCCCTTGGAGGCCTCGAGCACGGAACGGCGCTTCTTCTGAGCGTTGACGGCCCTTTTGACGCGTGCCACTGGTCAGTCCTTGTTCGATCGAGGGGCGCGGGGCGCCCACGGGTTGGGAGGAGGTATCGGACGCGAGCGCTGTGCTCGTGCGGAAAAAAATCAGATACCGAGCAGCTTCTTGACACGACGGACGTCGGCGGGGGCGACGACCTCCTTGCCGTCCAGACGACGAGTCCGGCGGCTCGACTTGTGCTCGAGCAGGTGGCGACGGTTGGCCTGCTGACGCATCAGCTTGCCGCGGCCGGACACCTTGAATCGCTTCGAGGTGCCGCTGTGGCTCTTCATCTTCGGCATTGATTCCTCAATCTTGTCTCGCACAGACGTCATCGCCAGGCGGTGGCGCGTCCGTACTGGTTCGGTTTTACTGCGGGCTGGCCGCTTCGGCCGCGGGAGCGGGAGCGGGGTTGCCACCGGCCGGGGCGCTCGGCCGCTGCTGGGCGGCGCTCTGTGCCTTGGCCCGGGTCTTGGCGCCCTTGTGCGGGGCCAGGACCATCGTCATATTCCGGCCGTCCTGTTTGGCGGAGGTCTCCACGAAGCCCAGATCGGCGACATCGGAGGCCAGCCGCTGCAGCAGCCGGAAGCCGAGTTCGGGCCGCGACTGCTCGCGACCGCGGAACATGATGGTGACCTTGACCTTCGATCCTGCCTCGAGGAACCGCATCACGTGCCCTCGTTTGGTCGCGTAGTCGTGGTCATCGATCTTCGGGCGGAGCTTCTGCTCCTTGATCACGGTCTGCTGCTGGTTCTTCCGCGACTCGCGCGCCTTCTGCGCGGTCTCGTATTTGAACTTGCCGTAGTCCATGATCTTGCAGACCGGTGGACGCGCGTCCGGTGCGACCTCGACGAGGTCGAGGTCGGCCTCTTGGGCGACGCGTAGTGCATCTTCAACACGCACGATCCCTACCTGCTCACCCCCCGGTCCGATGAGTCGAACCTCGGGAACGCGGATGCGATCGTTGATGCGGGTCTCCGTGCTGATGGGGCCTCCTAGGTCAAGCGGTGGTCGTCCAACGACCGCGAAAACAATGCAACCCCATACCCAACACGAAAGCCCCGCCGCGGTATTTCACCGCCACGGGGCCCGAATGTCGACCGATCACCGCAGGTGCCCACCAGGCGGGCTGCCCTCGACCTCGCCGCGAAATGATCCGCGCGAGAACCCGCCGCCAGGGCGGGTGACCGGACCAACGAACCAGGTACTCGGACCGGCCGATGGTGGGAGTCGGGCTCCACTTACAGCCCCGGATACACGGCCCACAGACGCGCTGAAGACCAGACCGGAGCGGTCGTCGCCGATTACCTTAACACCCGGACGCCCATACTCCCAATCGCCGGACCCCGCAACCGGTCGCGGGCATCGCGATGACATGCTGTACGACCATGAGCGAGCATGCCGGCACCCCGACCTCGAGTATCGAAGGCGACTCCGCGGACGTGCGCGAGCTGGCCGAGATTCCGGCCGTCGAGGTGATCAGCCGGGCGGCGGTCATGCTGATGAGTTCGGCCGCCGAGAAACTCGGCCTCGCCGATGACGATCCCGATGCCAGCCCGCGCCGCGATCTGGACGAGGCACGACGGGTGATCACCGCGCTGGCCGGCCTGATCACCTCATCGGTGGAATATCTCGGACCGCACGCGGGCCCGCTTCGCGAGGGCCTGCAGTCGCTGCAGCGCGCCTTCCGCGAATCGTCGGCACATCCGGACGCCCCGGGCGCGGGGCCCGGCGAGAAGTACACCGGGCCGGTGCACTGAGCCGAACCGAACGGAACTGCTGATCAGTTCTCGCGCCGGGTGATCCGGCGCAGCGCCGCGTCGGTTTCCTCGGCGAGAACGCCCACCAGCTCGGTCGCCGACTCGATCGAGGTGACGCGATCGACGGCCTGGCCCGCCCACACGGGGGCGACGGCGAAGTCCTCGCGGGCCTCGGCTTCGCGGTATTCGCGCAACGCGGCGGCGTCGGCGCGCAATTCCTCGTCCCGGCCACGCCAGCGGTCGAGGAACGCGTTGCGGAGCGTGCGCGCCGGATATTCGTGCGGCCAAGGGGCACCGCGGGCGATATCGAGCGTCCGGTTCAGCTCGGTGTCGGCGCCGACGGCATCGACCAGCGTCTTGCTCAATTCGGCGGACACCAGCGCCTCGTGCGTCGCCTGGAACCGAGTACCGATCATCACCCCGGCCGCGCCCAGCGCCAATGCGGCCGCGATCGCGCGACCGTCGGCGATCCCACCGGCCGCGAGCACCGGCACATCGCCCGCCAGATCGACGACCGTCGGCACGAACGAGAGAGTGCCGATGCCCTCGGCGGAGCAGTGGCCGCCGGCGTCGCTGCCCTGGGCGACCAGCACATCCGCGCCCACGTCCAACGCGCAGCGCGCCTCCTCCGTGTCGGTGACCTGGATGATCAGCCGCACCCCGGCCTCGCGTACGACTGCTGCCAGCGGTGTCGGATCGCCGAAGGACAGCAGCATCGCCGCCGGACCGAAACTCAGGGCGTGCTCGACGGTCGCCCGATCCACACTCCAGGTCTGGAATCCGATTCCCCAAGGGGCGGTGGCATTCTCGGTGACCAGCCGCAGCTCACGCTCGACCTGTACGCGGTCTCCGCGCCCGCCACCGACCAATCCCAGGCCGCCGCCGGCGCCGACCGCCGCGGCCAGCGCACCGCCGGCCGCACCGCCCATGGGGGCGGAAACGATCGGATGCCGGACGGATAGCATTTCGGTGAACGCGGTGCAGATCGACATGCCGTGATCGTCGCACGAAACCGGTGCCGGTTGATCACCCCGGACGAGGCCGGAGGTGGTGAATTCACGCACAACCCACGTGTTCGGCCGCATGCGAGCTATGATTCGCCGGATGCCGTCGTGGGTACGTTCGAAGCTGCCGACGATACAAGCGAGACCGGGGTTGCAGATTGACCAGAAGAGAACTGGAAAGGGTGCTCGGCGGACCACTGACCGCCACCGGAGTGCTGACCGACGAGTATGCCGGTGAACTGGTGACCATGTTCCAGAACGCCAGCCGCACCGAAGACCAGCAGGTGGTCGATTCGGCCATGAGCGTAACCTCGGCACTGCCCCCGCAGTTCGGCCGCATCGCCGTCCGCATCATGTTCGGGAAGCTACGCGATCTCGGAAAACTGAACCTGCAATGACCGACCTCGTAACCCGCGGACAGCTCATCATCCTGGCTCGGATCCTGCACAAGGAACCCGAGGATCTGGCCCATCTGGAGTATCTGGGCGCTCAGAATCTGAACCAGATTCAGGAGCGCATGGCCAACCTGATCTACGACCAGCACCAGGAAACCTTCACCCGGATGGCACGGTTGATCCCCCTGATCCCGCTCACCATCTGGATGCCACTGGTCAGGCGCATGGTCCCGGCGAACCTGACCGGCCGGGCCGCCGGCCCCATCGCGACCATGCATCCGAAGAAGGCCGCCGACGTCATCAAAATCCTGGGCCCGGAATACGGTGCCGACGTCGCGCGGTATCTGGATCCTCGGGCGCTGCCCTTGCTGGCCGCGGCCGCCGATCCGGTCATCGTCACCGGCGTGGTCAATGAGGTCCTGCGCCGCCGCGACTACGTCACGGTCGGACCGATGCTCGGCTACGCCTCGCAGGGGTTGATCGAGTCGGTCGAACGCTATGTACCCGACGATGAGGGACTGGTACGGGCCGCGGCCTACGCCTACTCCGCCGAGTCGGTCAGCCGCGTATTGCGTCAACTCCTTCGCGGCGGTCAGAACCGCGTACCGGGCATGATGCGCACGGTGCTGCAGGGTCCCGAGGATCTGCAACTGGCGACCCTGTCCTTGATCGCCCGCTGTGACACCGAGCCGGTCGCGGAGATGAGCGAGATCATCATCGAGGTCGGTTCGCGCCAGGAACTGTGCGATCTGGTGATAACCGCGATACGCGGCCAGAGTGTCCGGGAACTCACCGTCTTCTTCGGCAAGATGAGCCAGAAGGCCCAGCAGGTGATCGCGGCACTGCCGATCTTCACCGACAATTCGGTAGTCGCGGCCCTGTTGCG